>NZ_JAGQTN010000033.1 GCF_020438995.1 Gordonia sp. (in: high G+C Gram-positive bacteria) | reverse complement strand
GTATCAAACAACCGATTTCGACGATCCTGGAGGTCGCCGAGGACAAGAAGGTCGACGTCATCGGTATGTCGGGTCTGCTCGTGAAATCGACCGTAGTGATGAAGGAGAACCTCGAGGAGATCAATTCGCGCGGGTTGGCCGAGGAGTATCCGGTGCTGCTCGGTGGTGCCGCGCTCACTCGCGCCTACGTCGAGAACGATCTGACCGATACCTATGACGGCGACGTGCACTACGCGCGTGATGCTTTCGAGGGTTTGCGGCTGATGGACGACATCATGGCCACCAAGCGGGGGGAGGGGCCCGCCCCGGACAGCCCGGAGGCGATCGCCGCCGCCAAGAAAGCGGCCGAACGCAAGGCCCGGCACGAGCGGTCGAAGAAGATCGCCGCCAAACGTAAGGCGGCCGAAGTTCCGGTCGAGGTTCCCGCTCGCTCGGATGTGGTGTCGGACAATCAGATTCCGACGCCGCCGTTCTGGGGTACCCGCATCATCAAGGGCGTTGCGATCGCCGAGTACATGCAGTTGCTCGACGAACGCGCACTGTTCCTGGGTCAGTGGGGCCTGCGCGGCACCCGCGGCAACGATGGACCATCGTACGAGGATCTGGTGGAGTCCGAGGGCCGGCCACGGTTGCGGTACTGGATCGACCGGCTGTCGACGGAGAACATCCTGCAGCACGCCGCGGTGGTGTACGGCTACTTCCCGGCCGTCAGCGACGGTGATGCGGTACATGTGCTCACCGAGCCGCGTCCGGACGCGCCGGTGCGGTACACCTTCGAGTTCCCGCGCCAGCAGCGGTCCCGGTTCTTGTGCATCGCCGACTTCATCGCCTCCCGCGAATCGGCCATCGCCGCAGGACATGTCGACGTGCTGCCGTTCCAGTTGGTGACGATGGGCCAACCCATCGCCGATTTCGCCAACAAACTGTTCGCCGACAACGCCTACCGCGACTACCTCGAAGTGCACGGCATCGGCGTGCAGCTGACCGAGGCGTTGGCCGAGTACTGGCATCAGCGGGTGCGTTCGGAACTGTCGTTCGGTGAAGAGGACCCGGAGAACCCGCAGGGCTTCTTCGACCTCGAATACCGTGGTGCGCGTTTCTCATTCGGCTACGGTGCCTGCCCGGATCTCGAAGACCGCGCCAAGATGATCGCGCTTCTCGAACCCGAACGCATCGGTGTCGTCCTGTCCGAGGAGTTGCAGCTGCACCCCGAGCAGTCCACCGACGCGTTCGTTCTGCACCATCCGGAAGCCAAGTACTTCAACACCTAGCCCGCTGTGGGGTGGATCGGGACCGTATACGAGCCCCGATCCACCACATAGTTGTTGCCAGAAACGGCGCAGGGCGCTCCCACCCGGTTCACAGCAAACACGGCGACAGTGGGTCTCATGACCTCTGCAACTCTTGCGCGCTCTGGCAGTGCCCAGGTAGACACCGACGACCAGGCCGGGCCACCGGGAACCCCCCGATGGCTGCGCTGGTCGGTGCTCGGCGCGATCGTCGTCGTGGCGCTGGTTGTCCGCTGGCAGTTCCTCGACATCGAAACCCTCGACTATCGCGCGTTTCTGAGTCGCTGGTATTCGGTGCTCGACGCTCAGGGCGTCGACGCATTCAAGGAGCGGTTCGCCGACTACAACTATCCGTACCTGTATCTGATCTGGATTCTGACGGCGCTGAACATTCCGGCGCTGGTGGGGATCAAAGCGATCTCGATCATCTTCGACTTCGTGCTCGCCTTCTTCGCCTATCGCATCGTGGCGTTGCGAACTAATCGGTTTTCGTTGCGGGCGTTGGTATTCGGCGTCATGGTGCTGTTGCCGTCGGTGATCGCCAACAGTGCGTACTGGGGTCAGGCCGACGGAATCTACTCGGCGTTCGTGGTCGGCGGCATCTACTTCCTGCTCCGGGCGCAGCGGGAGCGGATCGACCGGTCGTCGCAGGTGTGGAATGCGGTGTGGGCGTGCGCGTTCTTCGGGCTGGCGTTGTCGTTCAAGTTGCAGGCGGTGTTCGTGCTGCCGGTGCTGGCGTGGCTGGTGCTGCGGCGACGGCTGCCGTGGCAGTCCCTGGCAGCGATTCCGCTGGTGTTCGTGCTGATGGAGGTACCCGCCCTGATCGCCGGTGCGCCGCTGCACGACGTGCTGACGGTGTATCTGGATCAGACCGGCTCGTACAAGAAGCTGACCCTCGGCGCCGCGAATCTGTACCAGCTCGTCCCGATCGACGGCGACGCCACCTGGTTGGCGCACGCGGGGATAGTCGCGGCCGGTGCGATCGTGGTGGCCTTCCTCTCGTGGTCGGTGTGGAAGAAGCCGGCAGTCACCCCGGCATCGATTTTGGCCGTCGCCACGGCGAGCGCGGTGATCGTCCCGTTCCTGCTGCCGGCCATGCACGACCGGTACTTCTACACCGCCGAGGTGCTCAGCGTGGTGCTGGCGTTCTACCTGCCGCTGCGCTACGCGATCATCCCGGTGCTGATCCAGCTCGCCGCGATCGGTGTCTATCACTCGTCGCTCACCGGTGATCAGGGGATGGGCGGTCCCGACGGTGGCTTCGGCGGTGGCGGTAACGGTGGTGGACCGGGCGGGGCGGGATCAGCCACGACTGCCACGACCACCTCGGGCGGCGCCCCGGGCGGTGGACAGCAGGGCGGCAACGGTGGACCCGGCGGTGGTGGCCCCGGCGGCGGCAACGACGGCTACACGTCGGGACGAGGAGACAGCACTCTGGCGATGTGCACCACCGCGATGGGCCTGTCGGCGCTGACCCTGATCTACGCCGTCGCCCACACGGTCCGTCGCCGGTTCAGTC
>NZ_JAGQTN010000287.1 GCF_020438995.1 Gordonia sp. (in: high G+C Gram-positive bacteria) | reverse complement strand
TCCGCCTCGCTCAGGTGCCTGTCGTACCCGACCACTAACCTCTGTAGTCGTGTCAGGTGCGTCGTTGTCCGTGGTCCCGTCGCCGGTTACCGTGCGTGCACCGGCCAAGGTCAATCTGCACCTGGGGGTAGGTCCCCGACGGCCCGACGGTTATCACGACCTGGTCACCGTCTTTCAGGCATTGTCACTGCATGACGACATCACGGTGCGCACCGCTCCCGCATTGTCGGTGCACACCCACGGTGAGGGCGCCGCGTTCGTCGCCGACGACCGCACCAATCTCGCCTATCGTGCGGCGGTCGCACTCGCGGCCTGGGCCAACCGGGGCTCCGGGCTGGCCATCGACATCGACAAGGCGATCCCCGTCGCCGGCGGTATGGCCGGGGGCAGCGCAGATGCGGCCGCAACACTCGTCGCCGCCGCCGAACTCTGGAAACTCGACATCGACCGCGCCGCACTGTCCGAGCTCGCCGCCGGGCTGGGCTCGGATGTGCCGTTCGTGCTGCATGGCGGTACCGCGCTGGGAACCGGCCGCGGGGAACGACTCGTGCCCGTGCTCTCGCGTGGCGAGTTCCACTGGGTGCTCGCCCTGGCCGACGGCGGCCTGTCCACACCGAAGGTGTTCGCCGAACTCGACCGGCTGCGGGAGGCCCGTGCCGCGCTCGATGATCCCGCACCACCCGACGAACTGCTTGCCGCGCTGGCCACGGGAGACCCGCGCGCGGTCGCACCGCTGCTGTACAACGACCTGCAGCCCGCCGCACTCGGCATCAAACCCGTGCTGCGCCGGACACTGCGCGCCGGAACCGAGGCCGGGGCGCTCGGCGGCATCGTGTCCGGGTCCGGTCCGACGTGCGCGTTCCTCTGTGCCGACCAGCAGTCGGCAGTCGCGGTGGCCGCCGAACTCGCCGGCGCCGGGGTGGCGCGCGGCGTGCGGGTGGCCGTCGGTCCGGTGCCCGGTGCCAGGGTGGTCGATCACGGCTGAGCCGCGGGCGTGCGATGTCACCGAACTCGCCGCGCGGCTGCGGCGGGCGGGTTGCGTATTCGCCGAGGACGAGGCACGCATCCTCACCGACGCCGCGATATGCGACGGAGTGCTCGACGCAGATCTGCTCGAAACGCTGGTCCGTCGGCGCGAACTCGGTGAGCCGCCCGAACATATCGTCGGGTACGTGGAGTTCGCCGGGCTCCGGCTGTCGGTCGGGCCGGGGGTGTTCATCCCGCGTCAGCGGTCGGTGTTCCTCGCCTCGTCGACCCTTGACGCGGTTCGCGACGCAGGTGAACAGCCTGTTGTGGTTGAGGCGTACTGCGGCGTCGCGCCGATCGCGTCGGTGATCGCTGCCGGGGTCGATGCGCGGGCGCCGGAGCTGATCGTCGTCGATCACAGTCCGGCGGCGCTGACGCACGCCCGGCGCAACCTGCCGGCGGCCGTGCGGGTGGAACGCGCCGCGCTGCCCGGCGAGATGGACGCGGTCCTGCGCCGCGCGGGTGTCCTCGGATCGGTGGACGTGATGGCGGCCGTCGCGCCCTATGTGCCCGGGACGCAGCGGGATCTGCTGCCCGCCGAGGCCACCGATCACGAACCCGCAGACAGTCACGACGGTGGCCCCGACGGCCTCGACGCGGTGCGCGGGCTGATCGACGGCGCCCGGCGCTGGTGCTCTGTCAGCGGGGTGATGCTGCTCGAATGTCACCGGGACCAGGCCGCGGCGGCACTTCCCCACGCCGGTGATCGAGGACTCGATTGCCGGGTGCGTCCCAGTGACGACGGTCAGACCGCGGTTCTTGAGGTCCGGGCACCACAGTGACATCTGTGGCTCAGGGTCAGCGGCCGGGGTGAGCTATCGTCTTCGGGTGGCACCCTCCAACCCGACGGCCCTGATCAACGCCGACCGAGTCAGCAAGAGCTTCGGCATCAAGCATCTGCTGGACACCGTCAGCCTCGGCGTGCACGAGGGGCAGCGCATCGGGGTCGTGGGCCTCAACGGCGGCGGCAAGACCACCCTGCTGGAGATTCTCGGTGGCATCACCGAACCCGACAGCGGGCGGGTGTCGCGGGCCGGCGACATCCGCGTCGAGACTGTCACCCAGCGTGGCGAACTGCCCGCAGGCGCGACTGTTTCCGAGGTTGTGGTCGGTGCTGACGTGGCCGAGCACGAGTGGGCAGGCGACGCCCGGGTGCGTGCCATCCTCGCCGGTATCGGTATCGACGCCCTGCTCGATCGCCGCGTCGACGAACTCTCCGGTGGGCAGCGGCGCCGCGTCGGCCTGGCCGCCGCGCTTATCTCCGACGCTGATTTGCTGATCCTCGACGAGCCCACCAACCACCTCGACATCGAGGGCGTGCAGTGGCTGGCCGAGCATCTGGTGGCCCGGCGCAGCGCGCTGATCGTCGTCACCCACGACCGCTGGTTCCTCGACACCGTCGCCACCCGTACCTGGGAGGTGCATTCGGGCCGCGTCGACGAGTACGAAGGTGGTTACAACGACTGGATTTTCGCGCGCGCGGAACGGGTCCGGCTCTCCGACGCCGCCGAGGAACGCCGCCGTAACCTCGCCCGCAAGGAACTCGCGTGGCTGCGTCGCGGGCCGCCGGCACGAACGTCCAAGCCGCGCTACCGGATCGAGGCCGCCGAGAAGCTGATCGCCGACGTCCCGCCGCCCCGCGACACGGTCACCCTGTCGGCCTTCGCCCGCCGCAGGCTGGGCCGCGTGGTCATCGAACTCGAGGACGCACACCTCGAAACACCAAGCGGTGTAGTACTTCTCGACGACCTCACCTGGCGGATGGCGCCGGGTGAGCGCGTCGGTCTGGTCGGGGTCAACGGATCGGGCAAGACGACGCTGCTACGAGCGCTCGCCGGTGAGGCGAGTGTTGCTCCGGGACGCCGGATCGAGGGCACCACCGTCAAGATCGGCTGGCTGCGCCAGGAACTCGACGACCTCGATGAGGATCAGCGGGTCCTCGACGCCGTCGAGGATGTTGCCGGCCGGATCATGGTGGGCGACAAGGAGATGTCGGCATCACAGCTCGCCGAGCGGCTCGGATTCACCCCCGCCAAACAGCGCACGCCGGTGCGGGACCTGTCCGGCGGCGAACGTCGCCGCCTGCAACTGACGCGGGTACTGATGGCCGAACCGAACGTGCTGCTGCTCGACGAACCCACCAACGACCTCGACATCGACACCCTGCAGCAGGTGGAGGACATCCTCGACTCGTGGGCGGGCACCCTGGTGGTGATCAGCCACGACCGGTACCTGATCGAGCGGATCTGCGACAGTACTTGGGCGTTGTTCGGCGACGGCAAACTCACCAACCTGCCCGGTGGTATCGAACAGTATCTGCGCAGGCGGCATGAGCTCGTGGCCTCGGCGTCGCCCGTCTCTGCACCGAAACAGGCTGCCGCCGTGGGTGATTCCAATGCCGAATCACCCAGACTGTCCGCCGCCGAACACCGTGAGGCACGCAAGACGATGAATCGCCTTGAGCGCCAGATCGAACAGTTGTCGGCCAAAGAGGACAAACTGCACGCCGACCTCGTGGTGGCCGCAACCGATCCGGCGAGACTCGTCACCCTGAATACCGAACTCAAATCGGTTGTGGAACAAAAGGAAACCGCCGAAGCCGAGTGGCTCGAAGTCGCCGAACTCCTGGACTAGCAGCGTGAACGACACCACCGACACCGCGATCAGCGACGACAGACTGCCCGTGCGGCTGCTGCATGCGTACAGGGCACGGTTCAGTCTCGCCGGTCTGTCGACGGCGCTGGTGATGCTGTGGCTGTCGGTGACGCCGTCGTTACTGCCGCGCGATGCCCTGTTCCAGGGACTGATCAGCGCCATCTCGGCCGCCACCGGCTACCTGCTGGGTGTGTTCCTGTCGTGGCTTGTCCGGTACCTGATCTCCCGCGACTCTCCGTGGCCGGACCCGCGTCGGACACACTGGCTCGCGTTGATCGCGGTGGCACTGGCCGGCACACCGATCATGCTGTTCTGGTTTTCCCACTCGCAGGACGAGATCCGCGACCTGATGGGGATGTCACACATGTCGTGGCATGCCTACCCGGCTATCGCGCTCGTCTCGCACGTCGTCTTCGTTTTCCTGGTGCTACTGGGCTGGGCGTGGGCCGACGCCGTGCGGGCGCTGACTCGCCGGCTCCGTAAGTTCGCCCCGCCCCGGATCGCCGCCATCACGTCGGCGTTGCTTGTCGCGACGCTGACCGTCCTCCTCCTCAACGGTGTGGTCGCCAAATACTCGATGCGGGTGATGAACTCGTCGTTCGCCGCACTCAACGACGAGACGACCGCCGAATCCGAACCGACGACGTCGCCGCTGCGTTCAGGTGGGCCCGGTTCGCTGGTGACCTGGGATTCGATCGGGCTACAGGGGCGGGTGTTCATCGGGACCGGGCCGGCAGTGGCGGATCTGGAACGGTTCAACGGCACCCCGGCCAAGGAACCCATCCGTTCCTACGTCGGTCTCGGAAGCGAGGGTGACCCGCGGGCGAATGCGAAGCTCGCCGTCGCCGAGATGGAACGCAGCGGCGCGTTCAGCCGCAAGATCATCGCCGTCGCGGGTACCACCGGCACCGGCTGGATCAACCGGTCGACCGTCGACTCGCTCGAATACATGTACAACGGCGACACCGCCACCGTCGCGATCCAGTACTCGTATCTGCCGAGCTGGTTGTCGTTCTTGGTCGACAACGAACGCTGCCGCCGCGCGGGGCAGGCATTGTTCGAGGCGGTATCGGCGCGGATCCGCAAGATCCCGGAAGGGCAACGCCCCAAGCTGGTGGTGTTCGGCGAAAGCCTGGGCACCTCGGGAGCCGAGGCCCCGTTCGGCACCATCCCCGATATCGCCGCCCGCACCGACGGCGCGTTCTTCGCCGGCCCCATCGTCAACAATCCGGTGTGGAAGGCGACGCTGCGCGACCGGGACAAGGGCAGCCCGGAGCGGCTGCCGATGTTCGAGAACGGCGACCTGGTGCGCTTCGTCGCCAACCGTCACGACATCGCCGCCGCCGAAAAGCGGCCGTGGCCGAGCATAAGCCGAATCCTGTTCCTACAGCACGCTTCCGACCCGGTGGTCTGGTGGGATCCGGGAACCATTCTGCGCAAACCGGATTGGCTGCGCGAAAAGCGCGGCCCCGACGTCCACCCCGGCATCCGGTGGATACCGCTGATCACCTTCCTGCAGATCTCCGCCGACATGGTCGCCTCCGACAAAGTACCCGACGGCCACGGCCACAACTACTCCAGCGAGATCCCCTACGCCTGGCAGGCGATCCTCCAGGTCCCCGGCTGGACCGACGGCAAATCCGCCCGCCTCGGCCCGGAGCTGGCCCGCTACTGAGCTTTTCGCGGTGGTACATCTGGATCATGTTGTCTGAGTTTGCTGTTGATCTCGGAAAACGAGATCAACAGCAAACTCATAAGAGGTAGCGGCGGAGATGGGTGGCGGTGTGGCCGGTGCCGTGATCGATCATCTTTTCGGGAGTGCCCTCGAAGACGACCCGGCCGCCGTGGTGGCCGGCGTCGGGGCCCAGGTCGATGATCCAATCGGCGGCGGCGATCACGTCCAGGTTGTGTTCGATCACGACGAGCGTGGAACCGCTGTCGACCAGACGGTCGAGCAATGCGATGAGGCGGGCGGTGTCGGCGACGTGCAGGCCGGTGGTCGGTTCGTCGAGAACAATGGGGTGTCCGGGCGTTCCGAGGTGGGTGGCGAGTTTGAGACGCTGGCGTTCACCGCCGGACAGGCTGGTGAGCGGCTGGCCGAGTGTCAGATACTCCAGGCCCACATCGCGCAGACCCATCAGCACTCGCACGATGGGCCGGGAGTCGAACCAGTCCAGCGCGTCGTCGACACTCATCTCGTAGACGTCGGCGATGCTCACCCCGTCGATCGTGATGGCCTGCGACTCCGGGGTGAACCGGCGTCCGCCGCACGCTTCGCACGGGGCGAGTACACCGTCCATGAACGCGAGGTCGGTGTAGATGACACCGTTGCCGTCGCATTCGGTGCACCCGCCCGTCGAGTTGGCGGTGAACAGACCGATCGGTGTGCCGGTCGTCTTGGCGAACAGTCGGCGGATCGGGTCGAGCATGCCGGTGAACGTGGCCGGGTTGGATCGGCGTGAGCCGCGGATCGGCCGCTGGTCGATCACCACCGTGCCGGGTTCGGCCTGCGGGAGGTGACCGAGGATCAAGCTACTCTTCCCCGATCCTGCGACGCCGGTGACCACGGTCATCACCCCGCGCGGAATCCGGGTATCGACGTCGCGCAGGTTGTGCGTGGATGCACCGGTGATGGTGACCCAGCCGTGTGGTGCCCGGCGCTCGCGCCCCGACGGACGTGGCTGGGCGAGGCCGCGGCCGGTGACGGTGCCGGCCTTGCGTAGTCCCGGGTAATCACCTTGGTACACAATGGCTCCGCCGATGGCTCCGGCGCCGGGTCCCATATCGATGAGGTGATCGGCGATCGCCATGATGTCCGGGTCGTGCTCGACGACCAGCACCGAGTTGCCGCGGTCGCGAAGCTCGCAGAGCAGAGCGCCGAGTGCCGCAACGTCCCGCGCATGCAGTCCCACCGTCGGCTCGTCGAATACGTACAGCATGTCCGCGAGCGCGCTGCCCAGGTGCCGCACGATCTTGATGCGTTGCGCCTCACCGCCCGACAGCGTCGATGTGGCCCTGTCCAGGCTCAGGTACCCCAGGCCGACGGTCACCATCCGCTGCAGGTGCACACGGAGACTGTCGATCAACGGCGCCACAGCGGGTACGTCGAGCCCTGCGACGAGCGTGGCCAGGTCGCTGATCTGCATCGCGTTGCAATCGGCGATCGACAGTCCACCGATCATGCTGCCGCGCACCG
>NZ_JAGQTN010000286.1 GCF_020438995.1 Gordonia sp. (in: high G+C Gram-positive bacteria) | reverse complement strand
TCGACGCGCGGACCACCGGCGGACCCGCGGTGAAGATCGCCCCCTGGCTGCTCATCACCCGGAAGTCCGAGACCGGCGCCACGAGCGCGCCATGCCCGGCCGACGGTCCGAGCACCGCGGTCACGATCGGCACCTTGCCCGAACACTGGGCCTGCATCAGCAGGTCGGTGGGGGTGCGGCCGTAGTGATCGCCGGTGGGCCGGAACCCGGCGCCTTCGAGCAGCATCACCATCGGGATCCGGTTGCGCAGCGCGAGTTCGGCGACGCGGTAGCGCTTGGCGTTGCTGCCGGGGGCGATGGTGCCGGCGAATGTCGTGAAGTCCTCGGCCCCGACCACCACCGGCATGCCGTTGATCTCGCCTGTGCCGGTGACAATGGCGTCGGCGGCGATCTCCCCGCCCACGAGGGTGCCGAACTCCTGGAAGCTGCCGGGATCGAGAAGCGCGCGGACCCGGGCCCGGGCGTCGAGCTTGCCCTTGGCGCGGTGCTTGGCGACCCGCTCGGCGCCGCCCATCGCGTAGGAGCGTTTACGGCGCGCGTCCAGGTCGCCCAGGGTCTCATCCCAGGCGCCGGCCTGTGTCGAGGTCATGTGGCCTCCGTGTCTCTCTCGTCTGTGCCGGCCGGTATTGCCGACCGCTTCACTATGGGGTGGGGATTACTGCGGGGGTAGCGATGCCAGCGGGGGGAACCGCGGATCGCGGCGCTCGAAGAAGCTGGTGATGCCCTCGATAACGTCGGGCTGTTTGATCGAAAGATTCATCAGCTCAACCGATCTCGCCGTGGTTGCAGCGACGGCCGCGCGATCGGATTCGTCGTATAGCTGACCCTTGATCTGCGCCAGCGCCCACGGCGAACACCGCGTGGCCAACTCGTCCGCGTATTCGATGGCCCGCGTCAGCAGATCACCGTCGGCGACAACCTCTTTGACCAGACCGAGCCGCAGTGCCTCCGCGGCGTCGAACTTGCGGCCGCTGAGCAGTAGGTCGGCCGCCGGAGCGGCCCCCACCACTCGCGGAAGGATCCACGAAATCCCCTGCTCGGCAACCAGACCCAGCCGGACGAAGGTGGCACCGAACTTGGCCCCGGCGGCCACGAACCGGACATCGCACATCAGGGCGAGGGTGAAACCGAATCCGATGCACGGCCCGTTGACCGCCGCGATGACCGGCTTACGCACTGCCGTCAACGTATACGGTTGCCGCTCACCGAGAATGGCGCTCAGTGCATTCTCGTCGGTATTGCCCAGATCATCGCCCAGCGACTCGGTACTGGTGGCACCGCCCCCGGAAAGGTCTGCACCGGCGCAGAATCCGCGGCCCGCACCCGTCACCACGATCACGCGCACCGCCTCGTCGGCGTCGGCCCGGTCGATCAGTTCGTAGAACGGCACGGCGATGTCCATCCCCCAGGCGTTGAGCCGGTCGGGGCGATTGAGCGTAAGCACCGCGACGCCGTTGTCGCGGAGTTCGTAGAGTACGGCGGGTTCGGTCATCGCAGCGTGTACCGGATCGGGAGGTGCTTGAGGCCGCCGACGAACGTTGTCGCGGTCAATTGTGGTTCACCCGCCAACTCGATGTGGTCCAGGCGCGAGAGCAATTCCCTGAAGAACGCCCCGATCTCCATCCGGGCCAGCGGCGCGCCGAGACAGAAATGCAGTCCGTGCCCGAACGCCAGATGCTTGTTGGGTTCACGCTCGATATCGAAGGCGAACGGGTCGTCGAACGCCTCCTCGTCGCGGTTGGCCGACACGTACGACAGCAATACCGCGTCGCCGGCTTTGATCGTCTTGCCGCGCAGTTCGGTGTCCTCGACGGCGGTCCGCATGAACTCCTTGACGGGGGTGACCCAGCGGATCATCTCCTCCACCGCCAGCGGCATCAGGTCCGGGTTGTCGCGCAGCTTGGCGAGCTGATCGGGATGTTCGATGAGCGCCTGCAGGCCGCCGGTGATAGAGCTGCTGGTGGTGTCGTGGCCTGCCGTGGCGACGATCGCGTAGTACGAGACGGTCTGGATGTCGTCGAGCGGGGCGCCGTCGACGGTGGCGTTGGCGATCGCCGAGGCGAGGTCGTCGGTGGGGTCGGCCCGGCGGTTCTCCGTGAGCTTCTGGAAGTAGGCGAACATGTCGAGCATCGCCATCATGTTTTCTTCGTCGCTGGTGCTGCGCTGCAGTTCCGGGTCGTCGTTGCCGACGAGTTCCTGGGTGAGCTTGAGCATGAACGCGAAATCGTCCTCGGGGATGCCGAGCAGCGACATGATCACATACAGCGGATAGTCGACCCCGACCGTCTGCACGAAGTCGCATTCACCGCCGGCGGCGGCCAGCTTGTCGACGAACCGCTTGGCCAGCGCGTTCACCTGCTCCTGAAGCTTGGCCAGCGCACTCGGCTTGAACCAGTTGACACCGATGGCCCGGTACTGACGGTGTTTGGCACCGTCCATGTGAATGAGGGTGTCGATGCCGATCTGCTGCTGCAGTTTGTCCTGTTCGGTGGTCATCAGCACCGGCCGCGGCGAGTTACTGAACGTCTTGGCGGCGCGTTCGACCTTGATGATGTCGGCATACTTGGTGACGGCCCAGAAGGGGGTGTAACCGTCCACCTCGACCAGCGACACCGGGTCGTCCCTGCGGGCGGCCGCCAGCGCCGCGTGCAATGATTCGGAGTCCTTGTACGCGGCCGGGGTTGCCAGTACGGCGGCGGGTACCGCCTCTGCTGTGGTCATCGATCTGCCTTTCGCCTGGTGCCGGGCATCATCGTCGGATACGGGTCCTCGGATATGGGCTGCGGGCACGGATCGCCGGGGCTGCGCCGTGCGCCAACGTACGCTGACCGACGATCTTACCGCAAGGCTTACGGGAATGGTTACATTCGTCACAATCGTTCGAGTTCCAGGTTCGGTAGGATTCCCGGCCGCACATACCGTCGCGATTACAGTAAGTACCTTGACAGTAGGCCCGTAGTCCCGGAGTATGACAGCCATCACAGCGACGTCCAGGCCCCGCCGTCGCGTCAGCATCGGAGAGTGTGCACCGCATGGAATGGACCGTAGGCACTGTCATCGACGCCATCGCCGACGCGATCCCCGACCGGCTCATGACCATCTGCGGCGATCGCCGCAGCACCTACCGCGAGGCCTCCGAGCGCACCACCGCGTTAGCGAAGTTCCTGGTGAGCAAGGGATTCGGTACCCACACCGAGCGCGCCGACCTCCAGCCCTGGGAGTGCGGACAGGACCGGGTCGCACTGATCATGCACAACGATCTGTACCCCGATGCGTTCATCGCCTGCTCCAAGGCCCGCGCGGTGCCGGTCAACGTCAACTACCACTACACGCCCACCGAGATCCGCGAACTGCTCGACTACGTCGCACCGCGTGCGGTGATCGGCCACCGCACGCTGCTCGCCAGGTTTGCCGGCGCCCTGCCCGACGGCGTCGACCTGATCATCTCCATCCCCGATGACGACGACACGCCTCCCATCGAAGACACGATCGAGTTCGATGATGCTCTGGCACAGGGGAGATCATGGGACGGCGACCTTCCCGCGGTCACCCCCGACGATGTGGTGATGATGTGCACCGGCGGCACCACCGGGCGGCCCAAGGGTGTGCTGTGGCGTCAGGGCGACCAATACGTGGTGTCGATGAACGGCGGAGTACACGCGCACGTCGACGAGATCCACCAGAAAGTGCAGTACGCCGGGCTGCCGTGGTTCGCGGTGTCCCCGCTCATGCACGCCGCCGGCCTGCTCACCGCCTTCGCCGGAATCCTTAACGGTCAGACCGCAGTCCTGTACGACAGCACCAAATTCGACCCCCACCGGGTGCTCGCGACGATCGAACGCGAGAAGGTCGGCCTGATGACGATGGTCGGCGATGCCTACGCCGTCGGGCTCATCGACGCCATCCGCAGCGGCGAATACGATGTGTCGACGCTGTTCTCGGTCGCCAGCGGCGGTGCCCCGCTGAACGTCGAACACCAGAAGACGCTCCGCGAGTTGCTGCCCGGGGTGATCCTGGTCAACGGCTACGGTTCCACCGAAACCGGCAACGTCGCGTTCGGTGCGAGTGAGAACGACGAGACCAACACGATCGTCGGGTTCACCCCGCACGCCGACACCCGCATTGCGTCCGAAGACCTCGACCGGTTCCTCGAGCCCGGCGACGAAGAGGACGGCTGGGTGGTGCGTCAGGGCCGGATGCCGTTGGGCTACTTCAAAGATCCCGAGGCCACCGAACGCACGTTCCGGACGGTCAACGGTGTGCGTGTCGTCCAGTCAGGTGACCGTGGCCGCATCTCCGAGGACGGCACGCTGCTGCTGCGCGGACGTGATTCGCTGGTCATCAACACCGGCGGCGAGAAGGTGTTCGCCGAGGAGGTCGAGGAGGTGCTGCGCACCTTCGCCCACATCGACGACGTCCTCGTCGTCGGTCGGTCCAGCGATCGGTGGGGTTCGGAGGTGGTGGCTGTGGCCGCAGGCGACGACGGGCTGGTCGCCTCCATTGAATCCGGTGAGCTGCAACGGTATTGCCGGGACAAGCTCGCCGGGTACAAGGTGCCCAAGGAGGTTGTCGTCGTCGATGATGTGCGGCGCCTCGGCAATGGCAAGGGTGACTATCGCTGGGCGAAAGCCACCGCGACCGAAACCTCGGAGGCTACGGTGTCCTGATGGGCGAGCGCATCACCGAATACCGCAACGGCGACTACGTTTTCGATGTCATCGACGCGGGGCCTGTCGACGGCACACCGATCGTGCTGCTGCACGGGTTCCCCCAGCGTGCCACCGCCTGGGATCTGGTGACGCCGCTGCTGCACCAGCACGGATATCGCACGCTGGCACCGGATCTGCGTGGATACTCGCCGCGAGCCCGGCCCGGTCGGCGCCGCGACTACGCGCTCGGGCTGCTCATCGGCGACGTGCTCGCCCTGTTCGACGCGATCGGCGACGGTCCGGTGCATCTGGTGGGCCACGACTGGGGTGCGATGCTCGCCTGGGGTGTCGCCGCACAGCACCCCGACAGGGTGGCGACGCTGACCACCCTGTCGGTTCCGCATCCGGCGGCATACCGCAGGGCGATGCTCCGGGGCCAGGTGCTGCGCAGCTGGTACATGGCGCTGTTCCAGCTGCCGAGGATTCCGGAGTCGTTCCTCACCAAGTCCTTCGAGTCACCGAAGGCGCGTGCGCGGATCGGGCTGCCACCCGAATACGCCGACCGGCTCCATTCCGACATCGTCGCGTACGGGGCCCTCACCGGTGCGCTCAACTGGTATCGGGCGATGCCGTTCTGGTCTCCCACCGACATGCGTACCGGCAAGATCACCGTCCCCACCACCCACCTATGGAGCGACCGCGACTTCGCCCTCAGCCGCGTCGGCGCCCAGCGCACCGGCCGCTGGGTGCAGGCCCCCTACGAATTCCGCATCATCACCGGCGCCAACCACTGGCTCCCCGAAACCCGCCCCGCCGAGGTCGCCGACGCCATCCTCGACCGGGTTGGCTGCTGACGGTCCGAGGAACTCACGCCATGCGCCGAAAGGTCACCGGACCCTTCGCGACCCTCGCTCCTTCGTCGCTTCGGCCTCAGGGATCAAGATGCCCCAACCAGCCCGACAACCCCCAAAACCACACAACAACCAACCGCGGCAACCTCCACTCCCGCCACAGGGATCAAAATGCCCCAACCAACCCGACAACCCCCAAAACCACACAACAGCCATCCGCGGCAACCTTCGCTCCGGCCACAGGGATCAAAATGTCACAACTGTTTCGAACGTGGCTGCGGGAGGCTTCTTGATCCCTGAGGGCGATGCGAGGGACGAGCGAGCGTCTCGAAGGGTCCGGCGAGGTCCACGTATTACCGAACCACCTCACCGGCGACCACCGCGATAGTCACACCGGCAGCGTCCCGGATGACGATGTCCGCCAGGGAACCTCGGCGCAGACCGATCGCTGGGGTTCGGAGACGGCTTGCCGCTTCGTCGATGGTCAGGCGCTCCGAGCGGCCGGCGATCTCGCCGCCGGCGACTCGGCGAGTCACCGCGGCGTCGATGATCTCCGCCGGGTCGAGCGGGCCGTACGGTGCGTCACTGGACAGTGCCACGGGCACCCCGGCAGCCATGAGACTCGCGCAGCGGTACAGGTTTTCACGATCGGACGGGTCGACGTCGCGCAGGTAGTCATGGCCCCGGTCGGCGAGGAATCCGGGCTGGGTGACCACCGTGACGCGCAGACGACACAGGTCGTCGATCAGGTCGGGTGGGACGATCGCGGCGTGCTCGATGCGGTCATGTCCGCTCGCACCGGCATCGTCGAGGGCGGCGAGCGTGAGGATCAGCGCCTCACGGGTGACGCAGTGCACGGCGACGGCGCGACCGACATTGTGTGCGGCGCGGATCCTGTCGGTCAGGTCGTCGAGGTTGGGCAGCTCCGAGTCGGCGACGACGATCTTGTACGGTCCCGTCGTCACCCGATGTTCGGTGATGTTGCGGCCCAAGGGAACTCCTAGCAGATGCAGCCGTTGCGGGATCGCGCCCGATGCCGCGGCGGACTGAAGGTGCTCGAGTGCGGCGGTGTCGAGGTCGGGGGTGGCGTCGGTGACCGAGGTGATGCCGAGGGACAGCAGTTCCGCGCCGACTGCCGACAGATCTGGAAACCCGTTGGACGGCAGCCGTTTCCGCAGCCAGTCGTCGGCGCGGAAGATGCGCCCGGTCGGGGTGCCGTCGGGACGTCGTTCGATGCCGGGATGCCTGGCGTCGTCCAGCCCGAGCACCCGGGCGCCGAGACCGTTGACCAACCACATCGCTCCGCTGCGGTGCGAGATACGCACCGGCCGGGCCGCATACAGTCGGTCCAGAGAATCCGAGTCGAGTTCACCGGCAACGGTTTCGGAGTATCCGACGCCGCGCACCCAGCCGTGTTCGTCGGCCGGAGCAGCCGCCAGCACCGCGGCCAGTCCCGCGCCATCAGTCACCTCCGGCGGCCCGCACCGAACCGACCGCCGCGCGGCCGCCAGTGCGTGCAGATGCAGGTGGTGGTCGGTGTAACCGGGCTCGGCCACGCCCCCGCCGCAATCGACGACCTGTTCGCCCGGACGGCGGTGCACGTCCGCCGATATCGCGTCAATACGCTCACCGGCGATCCGGATCCGCGCGGGTATCCCTTCCACCACCACATTTGTCAGCAGCACCGGCACGCCCCGATCATGCCGATACCGCACGGCCGCAGACCAATCCATGTACACAATCGGCGATTCAGCATCACAACTCTCCGAACACCGCCGCGGTGTCGGCACCCGATTCCGGCGCGGGTGTCTGCACCGCGCGCGGCGTGGGGGCCACCACCGGATGCCCGGCCGGCGTCACCCAGCCGTCCCTCTCGTGGACGCACGCCGCCGACGGTTCGCCGGTCAGCGTGGCACCGACGATATCGGCCATCGAAAGATCCAGTACCGCAACGGGTTCGGTGAGCGCCCACACCACCGCGGTGAGCCCGGTGAGCGGATCGGCGATCGCGTCGCCACAGAACACCGGATCACCGGCGTCGTCTAGGGCCACCAAACCGGCCGCGGCGGCGACGTCGTCGCCGAACCCGATCCGGTTGGAATCGCGGCCGAACGCGGTGATCGACACCCACGACACCCCGGTCGCCGCCACCTTCTCGGCATCGATCCCGAAGCCACGCAACGCCCTTGGCCGCGATGCCTCGATCACGATATCCGCCGACGCCACCAACTCCGCCAGGCTCCGACGGTCCGAATCGTCGGCAGGGTCGAACACGACGCTGCGATGACCACCGTGCAGCAGGTTGTAGAAGTCCGCGTTGCCGCGGCGAGCGCCGTCGGGCCGGGTCGTCGTCTCCACCTTGATGATCTCCGCACCCCCGAGCCCCAGCAGATGCGCACACAGCGGTCCCGCCCACAGCGCGCTGAAATCCACCACCCGCAACCCCTTCGGTGAACGCAGTGCACCCCGTGGTGATCGGACACTGTCGGCTCGCGAGGTTTCGAGGCTCGCAAGCTCGCACCTCAACCGGCTGGTGGAGACCCCCTCACCCACGGTTCCCCCTACGCCGGTTGACGTGTGAGGAGCGCAAGCGACGAGCCTCGAAACCTCGTGAGCCGAGGACGAAACCGAGTGCGCGGCCAGACCCAGGAGTTCGGCTCGCTCGTCCAGTTCGGCACCGGTGTGCGCCGTAACCCAGTTCTTGATCGGCGGCCACGGATCCGCTGCGTCGATGTCGCCGGAGATCAGCGCGCCGTACAGGGCCGGATCGTCGGGCCGCGAACATGAGATCGCCGCCCACCCGTTGGAGGTCGGCAACAGCCGGGTATTCCCGCCGGGTGCCACCCGTCCCCCTCGGCGCATCCTGGTGACCGCGGCCCGCTCCCCCAGCAGCACCGCCCCGTCGACGTCGATCGTCCCACCCGATGCCTCCCTCAGGAGATCTGTGCAGCGCCGAGCCCATGTCGCGCCGCTTCCGGGTGGCACGATCGGGAGCCCGGCGTGGCCGGTCAGAGGGATCACGCCACTGCGCGCCCAGTCGCGTTCCACGACGTCCGGCGTGTCG
>NZ_JAGQTN010000285.1 GCF_020438995.1 Gordonia sp. (in: high G+C Gram-positive bacteria) | reverse complement strand
TCCCTGAGGCTGATGCGCAGGGAGTGCCGGGTACCTCTCTTGATCCCTGAGGCCGAAGCGACGAAGTCGCAAGGGTCACGAAGGGTCCGGTGAGGTACACGCATGACGTGACCACCGTCCGTCGCCAAACACTGTGAACTCCCGCATACTGGTACCCGAAACATATATGTTCCGGTGCCTACGCTGGTGGCAACGAACACCGACACAACCATCTGGGAGGATGCATGACCAAGCCCGCTGAGCTCACCCCGACCGACACGCACGTGTCGTCGGATCAGCACACTATGACCGAGTTGCTGGAGATCCAGCGGGCCGCGTTCCTGCGCGACGGCATCCCGGACGCCAAAACCCGTATCGACCGCATCGCCCGGCTCGCCGCGCTGCTGCTCGACCATTCCGACGAGATCGCGCAGGCACTGACCGCCGACTTCGGTTCGCGCCCCCGTGAACTGTCACTGATGGCCGACATCGCCGGTTGCATGCTCGACCTGGCCCACCAGCGGCGCAGCGTCGCCAAATGGATGAAGGAGACCAAGACCTCCAAGGTGATGGGCGTCGCCGGTTTCAAGCAGTCGATCCGGCACGAACCGCTCGGCGTGGTCGGCATCATGGGCCCGTGGAACTTCCCGCTGCAGCTCACCATCGTGCCCGCGGGTTCGGCGTTCGCCGCCGGTAACCGGGTGCTGATCCGGCCGTCGTCGATCACGGCCAAGACCACCGACGTGATCGCCAAGTACGCCCCCGACTACTTCTCCATCGAGGAGTTCGCGGTCATCACCTCGCGGCACGGGTCCGGCTCGGACTTCGCCAAGCTCAAGGTCGACCACATGTTCTTCACCGGATCGCCCGAGGTGGGCGCGTCGGTGGCGTCGGAGGCCGGCAAGAACCTGGTGCCCGTCACTCTCGAACTCGGCGGCAAGAACCCGGTCGTCGTCGACACCGATGCAGACCTCACCAAGGCCGCCAACCTGGTGGCCGACGCCCGGCTGGTCAACGGCGGCCAGGTGTGCCTGTGCCCCGACTACGTGTTCGTCCCCGAGGCCAAGCACGACGAGTTCATCGACAAGGTGATCGCACGCTGGACCGCCAACCTCCCGACGATCGTCGACAATCCGCAGTTCACCGCCACCATCAACGAGAAGAACTACAACCGCATCGTCGGCCTCATCGACGACGCGGTGTCCCTGGGCGCCACCAAGCGCCAGGTGATCCCGGCCGGCGAGCAGCTACCCGACGCCGGGCGCCGCAAGATCGCCCCTACGATCCTCACCGGTGTCAAGGCCGGCATGAAGATCGAGGAGGACGAGGTGTTCGGTCCGGTGCTGACGGTGTACCCGTACCGCAACCTGTCCGAGGCCATCAACCGCATCGCGGCCAACCCCCACCCGCTGACGATGTACTGGTGCGGCAACCGCAACGAACGGTTCGAGCGTCTCGCCGATGGCACCCGCAGCGGCGCTATCAACGGCAACGACTTCGCGCTGCACCTGTTCGGTCCCGAACTCCCGTTCGGCGGTGTCGGCCGCAGCGGCATGGGCGGCTACCACGGCAAGACCGGCTTCGACACCTTCAGTCATCGCCGCGCTGTCGCATTCTCGACGATGCCGCTCACTGTCGCCACGATGATGTCGCCGCCGTTCGCCAAGCGTGACACCAAGTTGGCCGACGGCCAGATCAAGATGTGGCGCAAGCTCAATGCCCGCGCCCTGAAAAAGGCCCGCAAGAAGTAGCAGTCTTGATCCCTGAGGAGCAGCTGCGCGAGCTTGCGAGTTGCTGGTGTGACCTTCTTGATCCCTGAGGAGCAGTCGCGCGAGCTTGCGAG
>NZ_JAGQTN010000284.1 GCF_020438995.1 Gordonia sp. (in: high G+C Gram-positive bacteria) | reverse complement strand
CCTGCGATTCGACGAACCCGCCGCGGCGCCGGTCGTTGGCGCGGGAGTAGCGACGTTCGTCGATGCCGCGTGCGGCCATCTTGGCCGATTCGGCGGTGGCCGACATGTCACCGAACCCGACGATCCCTTCGATGCCGAGGTCGTCGAAGCCGCCGGCCACGGCGAACAGTGCCTTGCCGAGGCGGATCTTGTCGACGCCCTCCTCCACCGACACGGCGGCGGTGGCGCAGGCGGCGACCGGATGGATCATCGCACCATAGCTGCCGATGTAGGACTGCACCACATGTGCGGCAACGATATTCGGCAACGCCTCCTGCAGGATGTCGTTGGCCTTGGCCTCACCGAGCAGGGTGTTGATGTACAACTCCCGCATCGAGGTCATGCCGCCCATGCCGGTGCCCTGGGTGTTGGCCACCAGGCCCGGATGCACCCACCGCATCAGTTCCGCGGGCGTGAAACCCGACGACAGGAATGCGTCGACGGTGGCGACGAGGTTCCACAGCGCGACCCGGTCGATGGATTCGACCATGTCGGGGGTCACGCCCCAGCGGGTCGGGTCGAAACCCGTCGGGATCTGGCCACCGACGCTGCGGCTGAGCTCGAACTGTCGCGGCACCCGGATCTCGGTGCCGGCCAGGCGGGTGACCTGCCATTCGCCGGACTCGGCGTCGAAGGTGACGCGGGTCTTGTCGGGGGCGGTGGCGGCGAAGGCGCGTGCCTCGGCCTCCGAACCGACCGAGAAGGTGAGGTCCTCGTCGAGGAACACAGAGGTGAGCAGCGGCGAGGTGTTGTCCACCATCGCGCCGTCGTCGGCGTAGCGGCGGATGCCACAGCGTTCGACGACCTCGTCGTGATAGCGGTCGGCGATCTCCGACTCCGGCACCGGATCACCGGAAGCGGTGTCATACCAGCCGGGTTTGGGTGCGGTGTCCCAGTGGATCAGTCCGGTGTTCCAGGCCAGTTCGAGAACACCTGCGGCCGAGAGCTTTTCGTCGACCTCCATCTCGAAGCGGGTGCGCGCCGATCCGTATGGGCCGACTTCGCCGGCACCGACGATCACCACGAGGTCCTCGGGCGTGGCGTCGATCGGCGCCCACTCCGGACGCATCGACGCACGGGCCCGGGCCGGGGCGGGCAGGGCCGCGACGGTGTCGGTCTCGGCTTCGGCCACTTCGGCGACAGGCTCGGCGGCGGCCTCTTCCTGTGCCGCGGCGGCCAGCGCCTTGAGGTCGATGGCGTCCGGGTCGAGACCGCCGGTGAAGTCGGCGACCACAGGGGCCTCGGCGGCCTGCGCCCGCTGTTCCGGGGTGCACACACTGAGCAGGTTGGCGGCCATCTCTGCGGTGCTCCAGGTACGCACACCGGCCTCTTCGACGGCATCCACCAGCGGATCGTTGTGACCCATCAGACCGGTGCCGCGGACCCACCCGATGAGGGCGTGGGCCAGGGTGGTCCGGCGCTTCCAGGAGTCCTCGACGTTCCAGCGCGCCACCACCGCGTCGAGCGCGGCCTTGGCCTCGCCGTAGGCGCCGTCACCGCCGAACATGCCGCGGTTGGGAGAGCCGGGCAGCACCACGTGCAGCCGGGCCGCGAGATCGTGGTCGGCGTGGATGTCGGACAGGCCGGCGATCAGCCGCTCAACCGACCACAGCAGCACCTTCATCTCCAGCTCGGCGCGGGCGCCTGCGTCGGTGAGGTCACCGGCCACGCGCGGCGCGGCGAACGGGAACAGCATCGTCGGCTTGAGTGTCGGTTTGACGACAGCGGTTGTGCTGCCGAGGTTTTCGGTCTGCTCCGAACCGATCCACGACACCAGGTGGTCGACGTCGGTGTAGGAGGCCATGTTGGCCGGTGCCACCCACAGGGCCGCGCCGCAGCGGGCGTGGGTGCGGTACAGCTCCTTGTAGAAGCCGAGCCGGTCGGAGTCCAGCCGGGACGTGGTGGCCACGACCGTGGCACCACCGGCCAGCAGCCCGCCGACGACGGCCGCAGCGATCGAACCCTTGCTGGCGCCGGTGACGACGGCGATCTGGTCGGCGTACTCACCGTCGGCCTGCTCGCGGGCGGCCTCGGCGATCTGTGCGTACACCTGCGCGAGCGGCTCGTTGCCGGCCGCCTGCGCCTTCTGCTGCCACCAGGCGGCGTGTTCGGCGACGACCTCACCGGCGCCGGCGAACCGGCCGGCGATGTCGGTGTCGAGGTCGGCGGCGTCGGTGAGCCACAACCGCACCAGGTCCTCGCGGCTGGTGGCCCAGCGGTCGTCGACCAGGACCACCTTCTGCTCATCGAAGGCCGGTGCGACGGTGCGCGCCCAGTCTGAGCCGAGTTCGGCGCTCACCAGCGCGGCGATGGCCGCGTCCGGGTTCTCCTCGACCGCCGGTGTGCCCGAGGTGTCCGTCAGACCCAGTTTGGCCAGCACCGTCTGCGCGGCGGCGGCCAGCACACCGGAACGGCCGGTGATCTGTTCGGTGAACTCACCGAGGGCCGCGGCGTCGACCGTTGCGCTACCACCGGATTCGGAGGCGGGTTTGCTCACGGCGATGCCCTTGTCGGCACCGACTGCGGTGACGGCACGGTCGATCAGCGCGTCGAGCGCGTCGGCGTTGGCCAGTGCGCCATCGAGCAGGACGCCGAGGTCACCGCCGCGGACGCTGGCACCTTCGCGGGTGCCCATCGCCAGGGCGACGACGGTGTGCAGTCCCCAGCCGGGGCCGAGCTGCCACACCTTCTCGACCCGGTCGGTGATGTAGGACTGGCGTTTGCCCAGCGGCCCCATCACCTTGCGGATCTGTTCGGCGACGGCGTCGGTGAGGACCGGGCCCAGCGGCCGGTAGCCGCGGGCCAGGGTCTGCACCGTCGACGACAGCGCCACCATGTCGGCCTCGGCGGCACCGTCGATCGCGCCCAGGCCCAGTTCGCCGCCGATGTCCAGGAGCAGCTGGTTGCGGCGGGAGGACACGCCGTCGCACAGCGCCTCGATGGTGTCGGCGGCACCGATCTGGTCGACGCCCATCTTGGTCCACATCGCGATCACGGCCTTGACCGCGTCGGCCGGACCGAACGAGATGTCTTCGGGCCGTGGGCCGCTCGACACCGCGGCCGGGGCCGGGGCAGCCACGGGGACGGCAGCGGATTCGGTTGCCTGCGGCGCACTTTCGGCAACCGCCTCGACGGGCTCGTCCTCTTCGGGTTCGACGCCGGCGTCCTGCGCCAGGATAACGGAGGTGTCACGTTCGAGGTTGAGCACCTCGGCGGTCGCCGACGCGTAGTCATCGAGCTTGAGCGTGTTATTGGCCAGGCCGGCGAGGGTGGGTGCACTCTTCACACCGATCTCGACGAACCGCTGGGTGCCTAGACCGTCACGCTCACGCGGGGCGAAGAGCAGTTCCTGGGTCTCGATCCAGCGGACCGG
>NZ_JAGQTN010000283.1 GCF_020438995.1 Gordonia sp. (in: high G+C Gram-positive bacteria) | reverse complement strand
TTCAGCCTCAGGGATCAAGATGTTTGGTCGCTCCTTCGTTGCTTCGGGCTCGGGGATCATGATGTTTGGTCGCTCCTTCGTTGCTTCGGGCTCAGGGATCAAGAGGTGGATGCGAAAAGCAGGGGTGGCGTCACGATCTCGGCCACTACGTGGGTAGTGTTCGCGGAGTTGTTCGATGTGGCGTAGGTCGCATCGTGCGGGAGGGGAGTTCGGTATGAGGCTGGGATCGCGCTGCCGGTCGACGGTGGGCATTGCCGCGATGGTGGCGACCGCCGCTCTGACGGCCGGGGAAGCGGGGGCGGCACCGGCACCGTGTGCGCAGTGGACCGCCGAGACCGTCGCCTCGGGGTACGGGGTGCTGGAGAATCTTGCGTTCGACGGGCGCGGTAACGTGCTGCTGTCCGAATCCAGCCTCACCGGTGCGTCGGGCGCCATCAAGCGGCTCGGTGCGGGCGGCCACAGGTCGGTGGCCGTGGCCAACGTGTCAAGCCCCGGTGGCATCGTCGTCGACGGTGGCACAGCGTATTTCAACGTCGGCAACGCCATGGCGTCGGGCCTGGGGAGCCGGACCGACGGCACCATCGAGGCGCTGAACCTGACCACCGGCGCACGGCGGACCGTGGCACGCGGACTGACCATGCCCAACGGCCTGGCCCGGCTGCCCGGCGGTGACTTCGTGGTCAGCCGCGACATCGGCTCTGCCGCCGTCACCACCCTGACACGGGTGTCGGCGACGGGGCGCACCACCGGCGTGACGTCGTCGCTCACCTCCACCAACGGCCTCGCCTACGACACCACGCGGCAGCGCCTGGTGGTGTCCACCACGTTCAACCCGGCGACG
Source organism: Gordonia sp. (in: high G+C Gram-positive bacteria) (assembly GCF_020438995.1). Taxonomy (GTDB): domain Bacteria; phylum Actinomycetota; class Actinomycetes; order Mycobacteriales; family Mycobacteriaceae; genus Gordonia. The sequence continues at coordinate 39,913 of NZ_JAGQTN010000283.1, read as the reverse complement.
GTGATCGCGGCCGTCGATGCGCGGGGACGGGTCACCCGTCGGGTCACCGTGCCCGGATACGGCCCGCTGAACTCGGCCGACGACCTGACCGTCGGACCGGACGGCGTGGCCTACGTGACACTCAACGCCGCCGGCAGGATCGTGCGGGTGGACCTGGACTCGGGCCGGTCCTGCACCATCGCTTCGGGGCTGATCACGCCGTCGTCGGTACGTTTCGGTGCCGGGCCGGGCTGGGACAGCCGATCGCTGTACGTGACGAGCTTCCTGGGTACGCTCACCCGGCTGACACCACGATAAAATGATGCCACGCTGAAATGACAGCAGGCTGAAATGACAGCAGGCTGAAATGACAATGTCCGCAACCACTTTCATGGTTGCGGACATTGTTATCAGATGCGGTCAGACGCCGAGCAGTCGGGCGAGGTTGCCGCCCATGATCTTTGCCTGATCCTCCTCGGGCAGGTGTCCGAGCATATCGGCGAAGTGGGTGGGCTGGGCCAGACCCTCGGGGTGCGGATAGTCCGAGCCGAACAGCACGCGGTCGACGCCGATCAGGTCGATGAGGTCGGTGACGCCCTCCTCGTAGAACGGGCTCACCGAGATGCAGCGGCGGATCGCTTCGAGCGGATCGTTCATGCCGAAACCCTCGGGGGCCTTCTTGTAGGTGTCGGCGAGCATATCCATCAGCGGCTTGAGCCAGCTCGCACCGCTCTCGATGACGGCGATCTTGAGATCAGGGTGCCGGAAGAGCGCGCCGTGGCACACCCACGAGGACACGGTGTCCTGCACCGGACGCCACTCGTTGACCATGCGGAAGGCGTTGGTCTGGAACGGCAGCATCTCACCGTCCGAACCCTCCCACTCCGAATCGAAGCGGGCGTAGCCGCTGTCGGAGGAGTGCTGGGAGACGAGGATGTCGAGTTCGGTGACCCGCTTCCAGAACGGATCGAACTCCGGCAGCGCGAACGACCGTGGCCCGCGGAAACCGGGCACCGGCGCCGGGCGCACCAGGATCGACTTGGCGCCGCGCTCCACACACCATTCGAGCTCCTCGAGGGCCTTGTCCAGAATCGGCAGGCTGATCACCGGGACGGTGAAGATGCGGTCCTCGTAGTTGAATCCCCAAGTCTCGTAAAGCCACTCGTTGAGGGCGTGGATGACGACATGGATCGTCTCCGGATCGTCACGCATGCGCTCCTCGACGAGGCTCGCCAGCGTGGGGAACATCAGCGACCGGTCGACGCCGAGCTCGTCCATCAGTTCCAGGCGCGCCTTCGGTTCGCGGAATGCCGGGATGGACTTCATCGACTCGCCGAAGATCTCGCGCTTGGACTTGCCTTCGGGGTTGCCGTTCTTGAAGTAGTCCTCCATCGATCCGGGCCGGGCGACGACGTCGAAGGTGGGGTTGGGGATGTAGTCGCTGATCTGGCCGCGGACGGCGATCTTGGTCCGGCCGTTGACCTGGACGTACTGGATCGCCTTCTTGTACCGGTCGGGGAGGAACTTGGTCAGCGCCTCCGGTGTCTCGTACAGGTGGTTGTCCGCATCGAACAGCGGATACGGCAGCTCCTTGACGGGCATGAAACTCTCCTTTGCTCTCTATGAGAATCATATTCTCACAAATGGGATGCCGCAATATCCTTACGGACGATGAACTTCTGAACCTTGCCGCTCGCGGTACGCGGCAACTCATCGACCCGGCGCAGTTCCTCGGGCCACTTCTGCTTGGCCAGCCCGGCTGCGGCGAAGTGCGCCTGCACCTCGTCGATGGTGGGCATGTCGCAGCCCGGGCGCAGGCGCAGCACCGCGGCGACGTGCTCGCCCAGGCGTGCGTCGGGGGCGGACACCGCCACTGCCTCGGCCACAGAAGGCATGGTCAGCAGGGTCTCCTCCACCTCCAGGGCGCTGATGTTCTCGCCGCCGCGGATGATGATGTCGGATTTGCGGTCGGTGATGGTGAGGTAGCCGTCGTCGTCGAGAATCCCGATGTCGCCGGTGTGGTACCAGCCGTCGGCGTCGAAGGCGCGTGCGGTGAGTTCGGGGTCGGTGTAGCCGGCGCACAGATCCGGTCCGCGGCTGAGGATCTCACCGTCCTCGCCGAACCTGATCTCCACGCCGGCGAGTGGGCGGCCGTCGGTGTAGGCGCGTTTGTCGAGTTGTTCGCTGGGGTGGCAACCGGTGATCGACGGATGCTCGGTGCTGCCGTACGACCGGAACACGGTGATGCCCAGGTCGGTGAGCCTGCGAGTGATGGCCGCGGGCACCGACGATCCGCCCAGGCCCGCGTACTTCATGTGCGGCAGGTGCTCGGGGGTGAAGTCGGGGTGATCGAGCAGGCTGGTGACATAGTAGGTGGCGCCGCCGCCGATGGTCAGATCGTCGCTGAACATCAGCGCCAGGGCCTGACCGGGATCCCAGGTGTCGGCGAGATTGATCGCAGTGGCGTCCATGACCGGGATCAGGAACGCGTTGATCATCCCGATGAAATGCCCCACCGGCGCCGCGGTCAGTTGCAGACCGCGGTCCTCCGGATACATCGCCGCCAGCTGCCGGGTTTCGTGACCGAGTGAATAGTGGCTGTGCAGAACACCTTTGGGATTGCTGGTGGTCCCGGAGGTGAAGGCGATGAGCGTGACCGAGGCGGGGTCGACCTCGGCGACGCCGGGCAGCGGATCGTCGTCGAGAAGGTCGGTGAAAGTGCGGTCGATGATGCCGGTGATGGGGACGTCCGCGGCGATCGCCGGATCGTAGGTGAGGCTGCCGAACGAGGACGGGAAGATGAACACCTTCGGCTCGACCTCGCCGAGGATGAACGAGACCTCCTTGAGTCCGTAGAAGTGGACGATGGGGACCACGGTGGCGCCCAGGAACGCCGACGCCCAGAACGTGGCTGCGGCCTCCATCCAGTTGGGCAGTTGGAAGGCGATCACGTCGCCGGGGCGCACACCGCGCTTTGCCAGGCCGGACGCGAGTTGCCGGGCCATGCTCTCCACGTCGGCGAACGTGCCGCGCCACGGCCGCAGGCGCGAGTGGACGTTGAACTCGGTGTCGGGGGCGGCCGTCAGGCCTGTGTTCAGGAGGTCGCCGATGGATTGGTCGGTCCACCACCCGTCGGCCAGGTACTTCTCGGTGAGGTCTGCGGGAATCGGTCGCATCGTGGACATCTCCTCAGGGCTGCTGAGTCCGTAGTTAGAGGCGTTCTCATGTATGAGAATGCCAATCTCTCAGGCAGAGAGCAACCACCCGGGGGAACAGAGTGTCTCAGCGTGGGGGTTGGAGGCTGCGCAGGGTGCGGGAGACGTAGTCGTCGAGCATGGCATTGCGGCTCGGTCCCTCACCGATGGTGAGGAGCAGCGCGTACAGCCCTATCAGGAAGAAGTAGGCGGAGTTCATCGAGTCGAGAGCCGCGTCGGCGGCACCGTCGCGGATGGCACCGTCGAACAGTGCCACCAGCGTGAGGAACACCGGATGTTCGAGTCCCTCCTCGGAGATGGGCCGGGTTGTGGAGAAGTGCGCGGCCAGGAAGTCCCGGAACAGGGGTCGTCCCAGCGTGGTCTCGAGTTCGGCCAGCAGATCGACGGCCTTGTGCAGGGCCGCACCCAGGTCGGGTGACGTGGCGAGGAAGTCGTCGAGCCGGTCGGCCATGAGCCGTTCCTCGCGGGCCTCGAGTTCGAGCAGCACGTGTTCCTTGGTGGGGAAGTGGAAGAAGAACGTGGAATGCGCGACACCGGCCTCGGCGACGATCGTCGCGATATCGGCGGCGGCCATCCCGGCGCGCCCGAATTCGGCGGTCGCCGCAGCCAGCAGCCGTTCGCGTGTCTGCTGTCGCTTGGCCTCCCTCGTCAGCCGCGCCTGCGCCACAACCCACCTCTGCTCGCCGGGTACCCCATATCCGATCATTCAATCCCAGGGACCGGTCTGTGCGCAGACGTTAGGGGAGTTCGACCTTCTCCGCCAGCCAGCGGCCGTCGTGTTTGGTCATCGTGACGCGGATGCGGCTGCGGTCGATGCGGGGTGCGGTGTTGGAGACGTTCTGGACGGTCTGGTCGACGAACATCAGCACCACCACCTTGTCGGTGGACGCCGACACCACGCCGGAGGCCAGGACTGTGCCCTTGGCCTGGGCCTTGTTGTCGACGAGGAGTTGCCGGAGCTGGTCGCTGGACTTGGCGTACATCTGGCGGAACTCGCCTGTCGAGCCGTCGAGCACCGCCGCGAAGTCCTGGTCGAGGGAATCGGCGCTGACGCTGGTGAGCGTGGTGGTGAACTCGCGGGCCGCCGACGTCGCGGCGTCGGCGGCCTTGGCGGTGTTGTCGGCCGAACGCCACTGAGAGCCGAACCACGCGGTTCCCGCGATACCGGCGAGGGCGAGTAGTGCCAGGATGATCACACCGCCGCGGCGTGAGCGGGGGCTGCCGAGCGCGGTACGCAGACCGGCCAGGCGCGCGGCCTTGTCGTCGGGCTTCTTGCCTGTGGCCGCTGTCTCGCCGGTGGTCTCCGTCTCGCCGGTGGTCTCCGTCTTGTCGGTGGTCTCCGTCTTGTCGGTGATGGTTTCCGCGGTGTCGGTGGCGGTGGCAGTCTCATCGACCTGGTTTTCGGACTTCTCGTCCGTGAGGTCGGACAGCGTGCTTGTCATGGTCTTCTCCTGTGTCCGGCTCGGGCTAGCGCGGTTGGTCAATGGTGGGCTGGGGTTTGGGCAGCGGCCAGGGCTGGTTGGGCAGCTCCGGGCCCGCGTAGGGGAGCGGGATGCTCAGCGGCCCGGTGGGAGTGGGCGTGGCGCGGGCACGCGGATCGGCGCCGTCGGGCATGGCGTTGGTGTCGTCGCCCGGTGGTCGGGGCGCATTGCGGGCGCCACGGATCAAGACCGTCGGATCATTGTTGGGGCAGAACGTGTACAGGTACGGCTCGGGATGGCTGGGCTCCGACGAGGCGAACCGAGGCAGTTGCAGATAGTCGCACGCCGCCCGCGGATACACGTTGAGCGCACCCCAGATTCCGCCGTCGTGCATCGTGTACGTGAGCGCCTTGAGGACCGATCCGCGGCCGCTGGCCGGGAAGAAGAAGTCGTTGAGTGCGGGCAACCGCTGATAGACGAGCTGTGTGACGGTGGCGAGATTCCCCAGCAACTGCACCATCGTCGGCGAGTTGTCGGCGATGATCGAGTCGATCGCCGACAGTAGTGGCGGCGTCTGTTTCAGCAATGTCTTGTAGCCGTCTGCCTTCCGGGACACGCCGGTGAACAGGGTGTCGAGGTCGCGGGAGGTCTCCCGGATCGCCGGACCGCCCTCGCCGAGGGTGGTGAGTACCACCCTGCTGGTCTTGATCAGCGAGGTGGTCTGCGGCAGCACCGAATCCAGTGTCGAGATCAGGAAGGTGCCGCCATCGATGATGTCGCGCAGCTTTTCCGGTCCGGCCGTGCTGACGCCGAGCTCGTCGCGGATGGTCTTGAGCTGGTCGGTGTCGATCTGGGCGAGCATGCCGTCGAGATCCTCGAGCAGAGTCGCCAGCGGGGTGGGTGTGCTGTCCGGCTCAAGTGTGCTGATCTCGGAACCGTCGGTCAGATATGGGCCGTTCGAACTCGTCGGCCGGAAATCGACGTATTGTTCGCCGGCGAACGACAATCCGGCAACCCGAACGGGGGAGTCGCGGGGAATGCGGGCGTCGGCGTCGAGTGAGAGCACTGCCACCACCCCGTCGCCGGTGAGATCGACAGACGAGACGGATCCGACTTTCACGCCGCGCACCGTCACCTCGCGATCGGGAAGCAGTCCACCGGAATCGGCGAAACGGATACGGACGGAGATCGTGTCGTCGGCGTTCATACCGAACACCGCCACCGCGTGGTAAGCGACGCCGAGCAGCAGGACCAGACCCAGGCCGATGGCCGAGAGCCAGAGGCGGTGTTTGACGGCGGCGCGCACGGTGGTGGTGATGCCGCGGGCGGGCAGGTCGACGGCGCGGGCGAGTGGGCCCGGCCGGGAGTCGGTGCGAGTGGTCATCGGGGCGCCGTCCTGCTCGGCTCGGTCGTCTTCGGCCGGGCGGTTCCCGGCGGGTTGCTATGTGTCGTCTTCTTCTGATACTCCTTCTGGGACTTGGGAGTACGAGGATCGAGTACGTCGTCACCGGGTCCGAACTTCATCTTCAATCGCAGCAGCGAATACATGATGGTGCCCGCGAAGTTGTCGATGTCGATGGTGCTGGGCAACCGGCTGCCGGGGTCGGCCGGGTGCCGGAAGTCGTCGAGCGCGCCGATCGAGAGGTCCTCGAGGTCGGCGTCGACGTGTGCGCCGGTGGAGTTGATGATCTTGAGCACCGGCGGCAGCAGTTTGTTCATCTTGGCCAGCGATGCCCGCGGATCGGTTGCGGCCCTGTTGAGTTCGTACGAAATGCGGTTGATGCTGGCCGCGAGATGCTGGGTCTTTCCGGTCGCGACCGAAGGGAACGTCGACAGCGTGGTGCTGATGGCGCCCACCTTATCGACGAGGGCCAGGATGTCGTCGGTATTCGCGGCGATCACGTCGACCGCCGGTCCCGCTGCGGCGAGAGAATCGGTGAGGGTCGATTGCCTATCCGACAGCGTCTGCACCAGCCGGTCGGTCTGCTCGAGCGCGACGCGGATGTCGCCGGACTTCTTGGACAGCTTGTTGATCAACGAGGTCGATTGTGCGACAAGGTCGGCCAGTGCCTCACCCTTGTCGCCGACCGCGTGACCGAGGCCGTTGAGCAGCTTGGTGAGGTCGCGCAGCACACCCCCGTTCACGAGCATCGCCGACGACGCGAGCACCTGCTCGATGGTGGCGGCGGCCGACGTGTCGGCGAGGGGGATCTTGTCACCGTTCTGAATGTTTGCGGCACCAGGGTTTTCGGGTGGAGTGACGGCCACGAACACCTCGCCGAGTGGGGTGGCGGTGCGCAACTCGACGCCCGTGCCCACCGGCAGGCTCACATCGTCGCGGATGCGCAGGGTGACAACCGCCGTGTAATCGCGGACCGTCATCGCCGACACCTCGCCGACATCGGCGCCGGCCAGGCGTACCTTGGCACGTTCGGGCAGGTTCAAGGCGTTGGTGAATTCAGCTGTGACACTGTAGAAATTACCTCCGCCATCACCGCGTTGGGGCAATGGCAGATCCTCCAGCCCCACACCGCAGCCGGACAGCAGCAGCGCCGCCGTCGTGGTCATGGCGAGGCGCCGGGCCGATCGGGCGGTCATTTCGCGAGCCCTTCGAGCATCGAACTCAACCCGAAGTCGGGGCCGAAATCCTTGGGAGTGCCGGTGGCGCAACCCCGGTCCTTCATCTGCAGCACATTGCAGATCTCTTTCATCAGGGTTCCGTGGGTGAATACGTGATCGAGAACGCCGTGCACGCGGGCCGCGCCGCGTGGGATGTCGATGACGTTCCACACGTTGTCCATCAGCAGCGGGGTCACATTGAGGAACTCCTGCAATTGCCGTCGGTAGTCCACCAGGGTCTTGGTGACCGCCTGTGCCCCGGTGACGGTCTGGGCCATGTCGTCGCGCCGGGTGGTGAGGATGTCGGTGGCCTCACCGAGGATCGCGTTGATCTGAGCGCCGGTGGTTCCCCAGCCGATGCGCTGGTCGGCGAACAGATCGCTGATCTGCTGCACCGACGACCCGAAGCTGCGGATCAGCGCGTCGTTGTCCGCGGCGGCCTGCGACAGCGCCGACAGATTGTTCACCGTCTTCGTGATGGCCTCACCGGTGGCATCACCGCCGTCGTCACCGATCGCGAGCGCCTTCGACAGGGTGGTGAGCGCGGCGCGGATGTCGGGGCCGTTGCCGTCGGTGATCGCCGCCGCCGTCGACAGCAGGTCCGCCACCGGCCCGCCGCCCTCGCCGTCACCCTGCAGGCTCACCGCCAGCTTCTGGCTCATGGCCAGCGTGCGGTCGAGCTCGACGGGCACCCGGGTCTTGTCGATGATCTGGTGCGCTTGCAGGCGGGGGCCGCCGTCGTAGACGGGGGTGAGTTCGACGTGGCGGTCGGTGAGCACCGATGTGGACACGGTGACGGCGGTGACGTCGGCGGGCACCGGGGTGTCGGCGTCGATCTCCATGCCGACCTCGACGTAGCTGCCGCGCGATTTGATGGAGGTCACCTTGCCGACCGTCATGCCCAGCACCGCAACCGCATTGCCCTCGTACAGGCCCGACGTGCTATCGAAGTTGGCGACGACGTCGATGGTGTGGTCACGGTCGCGCCACACCTTCACCGCCCCGGCGACGAGCACCGCGACGACTGCCACGGCCAGAAGGATCTTGATCAGCGATTTCACTGGCAGTCCTTGAAATAGGGCGGCAGATTGCGTACCTGCGCCTGCTTGGACACCGCGCACATCCACGAGTCGATGAACGGGCCTGCCACGGAGGAGAAGTCGACCTCGTTGCCCGTTCCGGTGGTGTTGGTGAAGTTGCGCAACGGAACCGGCAGGATCTCCATGGTGTTGCGGAGCAGGGCGTCGTTGCGTTGCAGCGTGGTCAGCAGCCCGTTGAGGTTGGTGATGAGGGCTTGCACGCCGGAGTTGTCGTCGACGACGATCGTGCGAAGTTGGCCCACCACCTCGGTGGTGGCATCCAGCAATCGGGTGATGGTGTGCTGTCGTTGCAGCAGGGCGCGCAGCAGCTTGTCACCGGAGGTGACCAGTTCACCGAGATTCTTCTGCTGGTTCTGGACCACGGTGGTGAGTTGCTCTGTGCCGGTGAGCAGGTCACCGATCTGCGAACGTCGGTCGGCCAGGATCGTCGACAGGTTCTGCACGTTGGTCAGCACCTGCGGGATCAGCGCCGGGGTGTCGTCGAGCTGATGCGCCAGGGTGGTCATCGACTTGGCGATGTCGTCGGCATCGACCTGTTCGAAGGTGACGGTGGCATCCTGTAGGACCTCTTGCAGCGTGTACGGAACCTCGGTGTGCGAGAGCCTGATCGTCGCGTCGGGCAGTGTTCCCTTGCCGGCCGGGCGCAGATCGATGTACCGGGATCCGAGCAGGGTGGTGAGCTTGATCGCCGCTCTGCTTGACGGCCCGAGGTCGACGGTGTCGTCGACCTGCATGTCGACGCGCACCAGCTTCCCGGCGAGTGCGGTCTTGGTGACCGTGCCCACCTGCACGCCGGCGACATTGACGGCGTCGCCGGAGGAGATGCCGGCGGCCTGGGCGAATTCGGCGTGGATGGTGCGCTTGCCGATGCCACCGGAACTGATCTGCAGAGCGATGAAGATGATCAGCGCCAGGATCAGCAGCGCGGTGGTGCCCACCAGGGCCTTGTTGCGTTCGGCCAGCGGGGTGCGCAGCCATGTGCTCAGTCGTTGCGGCATGACCTCACCTGCAGATCGGCGATTGTGTGATGCTTCCGCCGGAGGCGGTTGCGACGATGGTGGGAATGACCGTGCTCAGCGCCGGCACGAAGGTGGCGTTGATATTGCACAGGTACGTTTCGATGTACGCGCCGCCCTGCGTCACGCGCGCCAGCCCCTTGAGCAGCGGCGGCAGATTGAACCCGAGGAAACCGAACGCCTCCTTGTTGGTGAGAAAATGCCCGAGGAAGCCGGGATCACGGTCGAGCATCGTGGTGAACTCCGGCAATGCCTGCGAGGTGAGCACAGCCGCCCGATCGATCACCTTGGTGGTGACGTCGATGTTCTTGAGGAACTGGTCCTGCTGGGCGGACAATCCGGTGATCAGGTCGCGCGAGCTGCGGACCACCGTGTCGATCTCACCGCGTTGCTTCGCGAACACCCCGACGATATCCGACAGATTGGTGATGACACGCCCGAGCAGATCATCGTCGCCGGTCAGTGACTTGGCCAATTGCGATGTCTGCGCGATCAATTGGGCGATCGATCCGGTGTCTCCCTGCAACGATCGGATCAGTGCGGTGGTCAGGTTGTCGACCTGCTGCGGATCGAGCACGCTGAACAGCGGCTCGAAACCATTGAGCAATGCCGAGATGTCGAACGACGGTTCGGTCCGATCGAGCGGGATCTCTTTGTGCGCCAGCGGTTCGGGGTTGGTTTTGTCGTCCCGCGACAATCCGAGATAGCGCTGCCCGACGATGTTCTGATAATTGACCGATGCGCGGGTTCGGGAGTCGACGGTGTGCCTTTTCTCCACCCGGAACCGGACCTTGGCGACCGCCCCGTCGAGAGACACCTTGTCGACGCGGCCGACGCGGATGCCTGCCATGCGCACGTCGTCGCCCGCCTTGAGTCCGGTGACATCGGTGAATCGTGCCGTGTAAGTGGCGGTGTCGCCGTCGACGCCACGCCGCAACGTCACCACGACGGTGGAGGTGAGGGCGATCGAGACGATCAGGAACAGGATCATCCCGATCAGCGGTTTGCGCACGCTCATCGCGGTGTGGTCCCTTCGCTCACGGGAGTGACCGGGCTGACGGTGACGTCGGCGCCGCGGGTAACCGGGCCGAGCAGCAGGGTGGAGGTGACGGGATTGCCACCCACGAGCGCGCCGAGCTGCTGCTGTTCGGCTGGGCTGCCGACGGATCCGACGTTGCCGCCCATGCTCGCGACCGGCTTGTATCCCCCAGTTCTATCGCCCCCAGCCCTATAGCCTTGGGTCACATGTGACTTCTTGCCCGTGTACTTGGGGGCGGTGACGACGGTAGGTGCGGTTTTGCAACTGTCGCCCTCCATGGTCCCGTATCGGGGGCAGTCGGCTCGGGTGTACAGCCTGTGCGGGGTGATCTGTAGCCGGAACTTGCCGCGCGCGTTCTGTTGTCCTTCGGGCCAGAACTCGGTGAACCATTTGTCGGAGATCTCTGCGATCGCCACCACCGTTCCGGTGAACGAATACCCGCCGCGCCCAACCACATCCGCGATCGGCGCGGCCTCGGAGGTGATCTTCTTGAGGATCGTCGCGTTGTTGCGCATCGCCACATCGATGCGGCCGGCGGTGGTTATGCCGCCCGACAGCAGCGTCTGCAACTGATTTGATTGTGCTGCGACCGTCTGCATCGGTACCACCGACGAGTGCAGGGCGTCGAGCAGATCGGGGGCCGCCTTGCGCAGTGCGGTCACCGATTCGGTGAGACCGTCGAGCAGCGACGGACCGTTCGGCGTCATCACGGCGTTGATCTCGGAGGTGATGCGGCGCAGCTGGGTACCGGCGCGCACGATGTCGGTGCCGCGCCGGTCGGTGGCGGTGGTGATGGCGGCGAGCAGGCCGACGGTGGTGTCGCCGGGCTCGCGCGCCGATGCCGCCACGATGTCACGGATCTTCGACAGCGCCGTCTGGAACTGCACGGTGTCGTTGTCGCGGTTCTCGGTGATGACGTCGCCGCCGCGCAGCGTCCGGGTCGTGGTGCCCGAGGCGTCGTCGAGAAGCTGTACCGACGACACCGCGAACAGGTTGCTGGGCACCACCCGTGCGGTGACGGTGCTCGGAATACCTTTTGCCCGTGCGGGTTCGAGCGCGATCTTCACCACGGTGCGTTTGCCGCGCAGGCCGGGGGTGACGCCGCGGACCGAGCCCACGATCACGCCGCGGTACTTGACGTCGGAACTTTTCGGGAGGCCGTCGCCGACGTCGGACAGCTCAGCGGTCACCGGGACCGAATCGGTCAGTGATCCACGGGCTTTCAGGACGGTGGCCGCGAGGATCGTCGCGACGAGCGCAACGGCGACAAGCGCGCTGATCGCCAGCGTGCGGGTGCTGGTTCCCCGCGGTCCCTGCTCATATGCGTCGATCATGGCCTACCCACTCAACCGTGCCGCGGAGTCGATGCCCCAGAACAGGATGGTGGCAACCAGATTGGCGACGATCATCGCCGAAATGGCCGCGCGCATCGCACGACCGGCCGCGGTACCGACCCCCTGCGGTCCACCGCTGGCATAGAAGCCGTAGTAGCACTGGATCACTGAGGTGATGATGACGAAGATGACCGCCTTGGCCAGTGAATACAGTACGTCGACGGGACTGAGGACCAGCTGGAAGTAATGCTGGTAGGTGCCGTTGGACAGCCCGCCGGAGACGAACACCACTGCCTGCACCGCAAGATAATTCAGCGCCAAGCACACCAGATACAGCGGTACGACTGCGACGATCGCGGCAAAGAGCCTGGTGGACACCAGATACGGAATAGGCCGGATCGCAATGCTTTCCAGCGCATCGATCTCCTCGGCGATCCGCATCGCGCCGAGTTGTGCGGTGAATCGGCAACCGGCCTGCGAGGCGAACGCGAGCGAGGCCATCAGCGGTGCCAGCTCGCGGGTGGCGGCGGTGGAGGCCACCATGCCGGTGGCCGGTTCCATGCCGAGCATCTGCAGCGCGTTGTAGCCTTCGATGCCGACGATCGCACCACCGGCGGCGCCGAGCACGAGGATGACGCCGGCGGTGCCGCCGCCCACGACGATGGACCCATTGCCCCAGGTCACATCGGACAGGACGCGCTGGGTTTCTTTGCTGTAGTTCTTCACGGCGAGTGGTATCGCGCCGATAGCACGGACGCAGAAGAATGCGATGTGGCCGAGTTTGAGCCACCAGCCGGTGACGGCCCTCGACGCGACGACGATCTGCCGGGTGCCGGGCGGATAATAGCGGGACGGTGAGGTCATTGTCGTGAGTCCGGTCCTTCTAGAATCCGGTCCGGGGAAACAGCATCACGTACAGCTGGGTGAAACCCACATTCACCAGCATCAGCAGGATGATCGACGCGACCACCGTCGCATTCACTGAATTGGCCACGCCCGCGGGTCCGCCGCTGGTGTTCAAACCCTTGTGGCAGGCCACAATTGCGACGATCGCACCGAACACCGCGGCCTTGATCATGGTGAGTACGAAGTCGGAGACGGTGGCGAATGAGGCGAATGTGGTGACGAACGTGCCGGGAGTTCCGTTCTGCACGAACACATTGAAGATGTAGCCGGAGAAGAATCCGACGAAACAGATGACGCCGGTGAGACATACGCTGACGAGCACCGCGGCGACCATACGCGGCACCACCAGGCGCTGGATCACCGACAGCCCCATCACCTCCATCGCGTCGAGTTCCTCGCGGATCTTGCGGGAGCCGAGGTCGGCGCATACGGCCGACCCGGCCGCCGCGGCCATCAGCAGCGCCGCCACCATCGGCGCACCCTGCCGGATCACGGCCAGTCCGCTGGCCGCTCCCGCGAGCGAGGTGGCGCCCACCTGTGCGGCGAGCAACGCGAACTGGATCGACAGGGTCATCCCGATCGGAATGGCCACGAACACCGTCGGCAGCGCCGAAGCCGACGTCATGAACGCCGACTGGCGCACGAACTCCTTCCATGGAAACCGCAGATGGATGATATCGGTGACCAGGAAGACCACTGCCTCCCAGCCCAACATCACCTGTCCGCCAACGGTTTCCATCGATGCGATCGGGTGGCGGTGGGCGTACCCGCGTACCCAGTTGCCGATCTCGGCGCCCGCTGTAGGCGCCATCGATTCAGCCGTGGCCTGCTCGGCCGTGGTCATTGCCATTCCCCCCTAGGCCGGTCAGATGTACCAGCCGCCGTTGACGCCGATCACCTGGCCGGTGATGAAGCCGGCCTGCTCCGAGCACAGGAATACCGCGGCGGCGGCGATGTCCTCGGGCAGTCCGGTGCGTCGGACCGGGGTCATCATAGCCAGATCGTCGAGCTTGGGCAGCAGCCCGGCCTGTACGGCGGTGTCGGCCATCGGCGTGGCGATGATCGACGGCGGAATGGTGTTGGCGGTGATGCCCTGGGGCGAGAAGTCGAAAGCCAGGGCCTTGGTGAGCGCGATGACACCACCCTTGGAGGCGATGTAGTGCGCGCGATCGGGACCGCCGGACTGGGCGCTCGACGACGAGATGGTGACGATGCGTCCCCAGCCGCCCGCCTGCATATCGGGGATGATCGACTGGGTGGCGTTGAAGGTGCCGGTGAGGTTGATCCCGATCACCCGGTTCCATTCGTCGCCGGAGATGTCTGCGTAGGGAGTTTGCGCGTCGACGCCGGCGCTGGTCACGAGAATCTCGATAGGGCCGAACTTTTCACGCACCTGGCCGACGGCCTTGTCCACCGAGGTGCGGTCGGCGACGTCGACGGTCAGGCCGATCGCCTCGCCGCCCGCATCGCGAATGGAGGCGGCGACGGCTTCGGCGTTGGCGGTGTTGAGGTCCAGGACCGCGACCCGGTGGCCCGCGGTGCTGAGCTGCTCCGCGACGGCAGCGCCGATCCCGGATCCGCCGCCGGTGACAACCGCTACCCGGCTCTTGTTGTCGCTCATGCTTGCTCGCTTTCGATGGGGGTGAACTCCAGGTGCAGCTCGGTGAGTCCACGCAGGATGTAGGTGGGTTCGAAGTCGTAGCGCCGGTTGCTCTCGGGGCCGTGGTGTTCGGTGGAGATGCGGATATCGGCCATCCGGTCGAGGAATTTCTCGATGGTGACGCGGCCCTCGGCGCGGGCCAGCGGGGCGCCGGGACAGGAGTGGATACCGCGGCCGAACGCCAACTGCTCCCGCACGTTCTCACGCGCAATATCGAACTCGTTGGGTTCGGTGAAGGTCTCGGGATCACGGTTGACGGCACCGGGGCAGATCATCACCGTCGACCCGGCCGGCACGTCGGTGTCGCCGAGAGTGGTGTCACGCACCGCCACGCGGAAATCGCTCTTGACCGGACTTTCCAGCCGCAGCGTCTCCTCGATGAAGGTGGGGATCAGGCTGCGGTCGTCGCGCAACTGCTGCTGCAGGTCCGGGCGTTCGCCGATGACCCGCAGCGCGGCTGTGATCAGTTTGGTGGTGGTTTCCTGTCCCGCGGCGAACAAGAATGTCGCGGTGCGCACCACCTCGACCAGCTCGGGAACAGTGCCGTCGCGGTAGGTGGCTTTCGCGAGCAGCGTCAGCACATCGTTGCGGGGGTTCTCGCGGCGGTCGGCGAGGTAGGCGGTGAACTTGGTGTCGAGCCACTCCAACGGGTTCTCGGCCATCACCTCTTTGTCGAGGGCGCCGGGGCGGGCACCCTTGCGCGGTGCGCCGAGCACGGTGCGGAATTCCTCGTGGTCCTCCTCGGGTACACCGAGCAGGTCGGCGATCGTCAGCAGTGCGAAGGATTTGCCGTAGTGGCCCATCAACTCGCATGAGCCGGTGTCGATGAACTCGTCGAGGAACTGGTCGGCGAGGCGGGACATGAACTGTTCGTTCTCGCTGATTCGTTTGGGGGTGAGCAGCCGGCTGAGCAGACTCCGGGCGCGGGCGTGGTCGGGTGGATCCATGGTGACCATGTGCTCGTGCAGGGGCAGCTCGGTGCGGTGGGCGGCGATCTGGGCGCTGATGTCGCTGCCCTCGGGGGTGAACGGAAGGCCGGGGAACGGTCCGGACACCGAGATGCAGGAGGAGAAGTTGTCGGGATCCTTGAAAACCTTCACTGCTTCGGCATGGCCGGTGACAGCGTATACGCCTCGGTGTGACTCCCGGGTCACCGGGCACTTGGCGCGTAGCTCATCGAAGTATGGGTAGGGATCGGGGACCAACTCCTGCGCCGTGAAGAAGTCCAGATCCAGGATGCCGCTGTCGTGGTCTTTGAGCTCGCTCACGGTGTCTCCTTTGTCGGAAGTATGTGCTGCCCGGTGGAGTGGTCCGCTTCGATGGGATACGGCGTTCATCGGGCTGTGTGATTTGTTCTGCGGGGGCTGAACCGCGAAGTAGATGTGCTGAGCACTCGCTCAGCAATGTGACTAGGATTACCAGTATGGCGCAGTGAGGTCAAGGTCATGTTCGGGTGGCGGCCACTGCGGGTGGTGTCGACGCACGTCGTGGCGGGACTGGAGATGCTGATGTGAGTGATGGACGCAGGATTGGAACGCGCGATGCGGCGAGCCGAACGGCGCTGCTCGACGCGGCCGAACGACTGATGGTCGAAAAGGGCTACGGTGCAGTGACATCCAGAAAGGTTGCTGATGAGGCCGGGCTGAAGCCGCAGTTGGTGCACTACTACTTCCGGACCATGGACGAACTCTTCCTGGAGATGTTCCGGCGCCGCGCCGCAGAGGGAGTGGAGCAGCAGCGTGCCCTGTTGAACTGCCCGCAACCGCTGTGGGCGCTATGGCAGTTCAGTACCGATCCGCAAATCGCGGCGTTCACCACGGAACTGCTGGCGCTGGCCAATCATCGCAAGGAACTGCGCGCCGAGATCGCGAAGTACTCCGCGGAGCTGCGGATCGAGGCTCAGCGCACGATCGAGAAGGCGCTCACCCGAGCGGAGAGCCGGTTCGGCGAGATTCCTCCCGCTGCGCTTATCGTCGTGCTGACCAGCGTCTCCCGCGTGGTGATGATGGAGGAGTCGCTCGGCTTCTCCGATGGTCACCGGGAGACCTACGAACTGGTCGAGTCGGTGTTGACCGAGCTGGAAGGCTCTCCGCGGCAATACTATTCGCCGCCTGTGCCGCCGTTTCCGACGTTCGGGGGCGATGACTGATCCCGGGCCGATCTTAGGGCGGGCTCGTGGCCGGTTGGGCGGTGGCCGTGTGAGAATCATGTTTCCATCATACGAGAACATGAGATACATTGGCTGAGAATTAGAGAATCATCTGGAGGGATGACATGCCCAAGGCTCTGGCGCCGGAGATCTCCACCTGGCCCGATGCGGACCCGCAGCTCATCGGCAGCCGCTGCGGAGCGTGCGAGTTCGTGACCTTTCCCGCGCAGGATCGCTGCCCCAACTGCAGCACCGCGCCGATGACGGAGGAGTTGCTGCCGCGGACCGGGACGATCGTCGCTTGGACCGTGCAGGCGTTTCCGCCCGGCGCGCCGTACGTCGGTCCGGTCGGCAAGGACTTCCAGCCGTTCGGTGTCGGTCTCGTCGAACTCGACGATGTGGTTCGAGTCGAGGGCCGGCTCACCGAGAGTGATCCGTCGAAGATCGAGTTCGGCCAGCGGGTGGAGCTGACGATGATTCCATTCGCCACGGACGACGCCGGCGACGACATCTATACCTTCGCATTCAGGAGTGTTTCGGCATGACCAACAGTGGCGATTCCCCTCGCTCCGCTCGACCGGACGTGGCCATCATCGGGGTGGGCCTGCACCCTTTCGGCCGATTCGACAAGACCGCGATGGAAATGGGCGCTGAGGCAATACAACTGGCGCTCACCGACGCGGGTCTGGAATGGAAGGACATTCAGTTCGGGTTCGGCGGCAGCTATGAGATCTCCAACCCCGACGCGGTCACCCGGTTGGTGGGTCTGACCGGTATCACCTTCACCAATGTGTTCAACGCGTGCGCCACCTCGGCCAGCGCTATCGCGCAGACCGCCGACACCATCCGCCTGGGCACCTACGACATCGGCATCGCCGTCGGCATGGACAAGCATCCCCGTGGTGCGTTCACCGATAATCCCGCGAAACTGGCTCTGCCGCAGTGGTATGCGGAGAACGGGCAGTTCCTCACCACCAAGTTCTTCGGGATGAAGGCCAACCGCTACATCCACGACCACGGCATCTCGCAGCGCACCCTGGCGCGGGTGGCGGCCAAGAACTTCCGCAACGGTGAGAAGAACCCGAACGCCTTCCGCCGCACACCGATCGGCGAGGACGACATCCTGGCCTCGCAACTGGTCAACTATCCGCTCACCCAGTATATGTTCTGTTCACCCGACGAGGGGGCGGCCGCGGTGATCATGTGCCGCGGCGACATCGCGCACAAGTTCACCGACAAGCCGGTATTCCTGCGCGCCAGTGAGATCCGTACTCGGCGGGCCGGTGCGTACGAGGTGCACGCCACGTCGGCACCGCTCATCGAGGATCTCTCACCCACGGTGTACGCCGCCCGCGCCGCGTACGAGCGGGCCGGCATCGGACCCGAGGACGTCGACATCGCCCAGCTCCAGGACACTGACGCCGGCGCCGAGGTCATCCACATGGCCGAGACCGGGCTGTGCAAAGACGGTGAGCAGGAACAACTTCTGGCCGAAGGAGCCACCGAGATCGACGGCTCCATCCCCGTCAACACCGATGGTGGCCTCATCGCCAACGGTGAACCGATCGGTGCGTCGGGTCTGCGGCAGATGCACGAGCTGGTCAAACAGTTGCGCGGCGAATGCGGCGACCGGCAGGTGCCCGGCAACCCGCGCGTGGGCCTGGCCCAGGTGTACGGCGCGCCCGGAACTGCGTCGGCGACGATCGTCTCGCTGTGACAATGCGGTACATCTAATACTATCCGGAAACGATCGGTTCCGATGGTGACGTGTCGGCGGCGGGTCCGCTCAAAGACGTTGCGGTCGCGGCCGAACGAAGTGGATTCGACGGCTTTGCCTTGAGCGAGCATCCTGTTCCGGGTGCTCGCTGGCTCGACGCCGGTGGGCATCAGACCTTCGATCCTTTTGTGGCACTGGGATTTGTCGCCGCTGCCACCGAACGCATCAGGTTGCTCACGTATCTGGCGGTTGCTCCGTACCGAAATCCGTCGCTGCTGGCGAAATCGGCTGCGACACTGGACAAATTGTCCGGAGGTCGGCTGATCCCCGGGATCGGGACCGGCTACCAGAAGAGCGAATTTCACGCTCTCGGTGTCGATTTCGATGAGCGGAACGTGTTGTTCGATGAGGCGCTGGACGTATTGCCGCAGCATTGGAGCGGAAAGCCGTTCAGCTACCAGGGTAGCCACTTCAGCGCCCGGGACGTGATGGCCCGGCCGGTACCCGTGCAGGACCCCATTCCGATCTGGATCGGTGGCAACTCCAAGCTCAGCCGGCGGCGTGTCGCCAACCGGGCGCAGGGCTGGATGCCGATGTCCGGTGGCGGTGAACTCAGCTCCACCGCCCGCACTCCGGAACTGGGAACGTATTCCGCACTTGCAGAGACGATCTCGGAAATCCGGGAGAGTGCCGTCGCGGCCGGGCGGCTTGACCCGATCGACGTCGTCTACTCCTACAGCGGAGCGGGCATCGAGGATCCGACGACCGACGTCGACCGGCATTGGGAGGCTTTCGCGGCCTTGGAGAAGGCAGGAGTGACCTGGATTCTGGTGAGCAGCTTCACCGACGGGCTACCTGCCACCACTGAGTTCCTCGAGAGCTTCGGCACCACGTACCTGTCATGACGCCCGATTGTGGTTCTGGCGTGTGGTTCGCCGAACGTGCCGCGCTGGTCGGGACCGTTGCGGTGATCACAGGTGGTGCGGGTGGTCTGGGCAGTTCGATCGCCGTGGACCTGGCCGCGAACGGGGTCCGGGTGGCCGTCATCGATCTCGACGAGCGGGCGCAGTAAAGATTGATCGAGTTTGCCGCTGATCTCGGAAAACGGGATCGCCGGCAAAGTCAGGCGCCGTAGCTCTCGATCTGTTTGTGGGCGATGGAGACCAGGAGGTCCAGGCCCGCGTTCATGTCGAGGAGGTGGGTGTCGAACAGCGGTACTTCGTTGACCTGCTGACGGCGGACTATCGTCGCGTGCAGGCGGTGGAAGCCATTGACGTTGGTGCACTTGGCGATCACGCGGCCCTGGGTGGTGGTCCAGGTCGATGCCGACGTGGGCAGCGGCTCGGGGAAGGTGGTGTACTGCATCAGGATCGAGATGATGCCGAATGCGAACGGTGCGCTCGGCATGGTCACTCCGACCGGCGTGTGGTCGCCGGCGATCGTCGACGGATCGGTGCAGGCTACCTGTAGGCGGGGACCGAACGGCAGGCCCATGGGGCCGCTGAGCTGGTCGAGCGCGCTGTTGCCGAACAGCGACGGCAGACCGATCAGGTCGGTGGAATAGGCCACGACACAACCGGATTGGGCTTGCCGGGTGCATACGGGGATGTTCGTGAAGTCGCCGCCGGTGGTCTTGCCGGGTGCGGTCATCACATTGCCGCCGACCAGGATGGCGCCGACCAGCTTCTTGCGCAGCGCCGGATCCGGATCGATCTGTTCACGGATCAGCTTGCGCAACATCATCGTTCCCTGCGAGTGGCCGATGAAGATGACGCCGCGGCCGTGATTGTCGTTGCGCAGGTACTCCTTCCACGCACGCAGCACGTCGCTGTAGCCGGGCTTGGCCAGATCGCGATTGCCCACCCATGCCGCCATCGCCGCGGGCGTCAGGCCGAACAACGTCATCTGCCGGTATACCGGTGCGAACACGCGGCATTGGGTGTTGAACCGGGCGGCCTGGAAGCTTGCGATCGACTTCACCTCAGGTGCCGCGACGCGGTCGGCCACCAGCGACAACTGGTCGGTGACGGTCGGATACACGTAGAAGCAGTCGACCTTGCGGTCGGCGTCGGTGACTTTCGTCGCCGGCGTCGTCTTTCCGGTGCCGAGGTCGGTGGTGTCATTGGGCAGATCGCATGGATCGTTCGCCTTGCTCGGATGGCACAGCCAGTTGGTGTAGCCGGACGGCGCCGCCTGTGCGCTCGGCGCGAGCAGCGCCGGTATCGCGACCAGCAGGAACGTCGCCATCACGGCGATAGACCCGGACCACCGATTGGTCGACTGCACGAGCATCTCCTCCACCCTGGGTAGTGATGTGAGTCACTACCTGAGAAATCCTCAGTACTGTAACAAGCAGCGTCGGCGGTGGGGGTTGATTCGGTGTCGGAACGTTCTGGGGTGGTTCTGTCAGGGGTGTACGTCGCCGGACCCTTCGAGACGCTCGCTCGTGCCTCGCGTCGCCCTCAGGGATCAAGAAGGTGGGCTGCGCATGCTCGATTGGCCGCGCTACCTCGTACGCCAACGCCGGCAACGTCGGCGCGATCAAGAAGGTGGGCTGCGCATGCTCGATTGGCCGGCTCGCGAACGCAGTCGACTGCTATGTCGAGACGAGTTGCATGAGCTTGTCGAATCCGTCGACCTGCTTGTAGACGACCTCACCGTTGTGTCGGGCTGTGAGCATATCGAAGAACCTTGTGGCACAATCTATTTTGGCCTTCTCGATACCTTTGATGCCCAATGTCGACATGGTGCCCGTGGTCTCGGCGACGAAGTAGATGTGCTTGACCGTACCTTCATGAAAGGCGATGGCCCAGTCCGGGTTGTAGTCGCCCACAGGGGTGGGGATGAGTGACACCGACTCCTTTTGGATTATTTGAGATAGCTTTTGCAGTTCGTAAGTTAACGAACTGCCTGGTCAGATCGGTTCGGCCTGCCGGCAGGTGCCCGTGGCATTGCTTGATTTGAGATAGTTTCAACGTCCATCGCGCAGCCCGAGTCGAGCCGACACTGTGGATTGTCCCGTCCTTGCGTAGCCTTGCCAGCATGTTCCGGACCTTGTTGTCTCGCTGCTCCTCGCTGAACGAGTCGGGAAGCTCATCACGGAGAAATGCGTCGATCTCGCGGAGTGGGGCGCTCTCGAACTCGCGGAGGTAGTCGATGATCAGTTGCGCATAGAACTCGTCATCGAGGACCCGGGTCCGCATGTAGTTCATAGAACTCGCCGACGCTGATGAACTCGACCCGGTCTACGTACTCGATGACGATGATCCGTGAGTGCTTCCGATAGTCCTGGTGCGCGATGCAGTTGTACAGGGCTTCGTGCAGGCCCGATTCGTTGTACTTCTCGATCTCGCGGTAGATCAGCTCATTCGGTGGGTTGAAGCGGATCTGCACGTTCCGGATCCGCTTGACCAGTTCGGTCGCTGTCACAAGGAAGGGAGGACTGAAGTGCTGGAACGCCGATTCTTCGCCGACAAGTTTCCAGGTCAACTCGGCCATGTGGGGGCTGAGCAGTACCGCTGACTCGCGACGGCCGAGCAAGATGACCGCAGCGCGAGTGATCTGCCCCTGATGAGTGAGCCGCGCCTTGGCAAGGAAGGTGGCATCGTCCCACGTAGCGATTTCATCGGCGAGTCGCGGATAGCGTTCGGTGAACCCTTCGCGGGCACGGGTGATGGCATCCGGGTCGAGATCATCGAGTGTGGCGTTCGAGACGCTCGCTCGTTCCTCGCGTTGCCCTCAGGGATCAAGAGGGGGCTGGATTCCCAGTGTTTCGTCGTCTTCGCGGTCAGAGTGGCCAGGAGTGGACGGGTTCGCCTTCGTGCATGAGGGTGAGGTAGTCGCGGAGCATTCCGTGCAGGGCTTCGGTGCGGGTCTCGCCCGCCTTCTCGCGGGCGGCGACCGCGTTGCGCTGCCACACCGAACCGGTTTGCCTTCGCAGGCAACGGCCTTCGATCACCGACAGGTAGCGGGTGCGGGCCTTGGAGCCCACGCCGTAGGTGCGCAGGCCGTCGTCGGCGATGGGTAGGAGCCTGCGCAGGACGAGTTCGTCGGGACGTACCCAGCCGAGTTCCGGCCAGTACAGTTGGGCGTCGATGCCGTCGCGGGCGCCGGTGTGCAGATTCTCGTCGGCGGCGTCGAACGACATCTGCGACCACAGGGGGCGATCGGCGTCGACGAGGCCACGCACCAGGCCGTAATAGAAGGCGGCGTTGGCCATCGTGTCGACGACGGTCGGTCCCGCGGGCAGTACCCGATTCTCCACGCGCAGATGGGCTTTGCCGTCGACGACGTCGTACACCGGACGATTCCAGCGGTAGACGGTGCCGTTGTGCAGACGCAATTCGTCGAGGACGGGAATGCGGCCGGCGTCGAGTTCGGCGAGCGGATCGACGTCCGTCGACACCGGTAGCAGGGCGGGGAAATAGCGGGTGTTCTCCTCGAACAGATCGAAAATGGTGTTGATCCAGCGTTCGCCGAACCACACCCGTGGGCGTACGCCCTGATTCTTGAGTTCGAGCGGCCGGGTATCGGTGGCCTGCTCGAACACCGGGATCCGGCTCTCATGCCATAGGGCCTTTCCGGCGAGGAACGGTGCGTTGCTCGCCAGCGCCACCTGGACACCCGAAATCGCTTGTGCCGCATTCCAGTGCGCGGCGAAATCCTCCGGGGCCACCCGTAGATGCAGCTGCAGCGACGTACACGCCGCCTCGGGGAGAATCGAATCGGAAGTGATGTGCAGTCGCTCCCGATTCCCGGATTCGGACAACGGAACACCGGTGATGTCGATTTCCATGTCCTCACCGCGCGCGGCGAAGATCTGCTGATTGAGCAGATCGTACCGGGGATTGGCCGAAATCCAATGGTGGGCAAAATGTTCGGTGCGCAGTGTGGGCAGCATTCCGATCATCGCCAGATGATTACCGGTGGCCGACGCGCGTTCCTCCGCACGGTTCAGCGACGTCCGCAGCGCCTGCTCCAGCGAAATGGTGTCCTGCTTGACGAAGGGCAGTGGGGCCACATTGATCTCGATGTTGAACTGGCCCAGTTCGGTCTGGAAATCGGGATCGGCGATCGCGTCGAGCACCGTCGCATTCGCCTTGGCCGGATTCATGTCGGCGTCGACCAGGTTCAGCTCCACCTCCATCCCGAGCAGCGGCTCCGGGGCGCGGCCCTGATCGGTGAACAGGCCCTCGGCCAGCATCCGGGCGATCGCGTCGGTACCCCTGCCGACCTGCGTACGGAAACGCACCCTGTCGTCGCCGGTGAACGTGCGTGCGGACACATCGGTACCCATCTGCCAATACTGCCCGATATGCCGGTGCCGATACCCCCGAACGGACGTGATTGCCGGGCGGGCAAGCTGTAGTCATGGCAGCACGAAAGACGGTCGATCTCGTCGCGGCGCGGGCGGCGGTCGTCGCGGTGGCCGACTGGGCGCGGAGCGGGGAGGCTCCCGAACCTTCGCGGGCCGAGCTGGCGGCCGCGGTGCGGATGTCGGCGCGCACTCTTGCCCAGATCGCGCCCGGGTCGTCGGTGGAGGTTCGGGTGCCGCCGTTCGTGGCTGTGCAATGCATCGAAGGGCCGCGGCACACGCGGGGGACACCGCCCAACGTCGTCGAGTGCGATGCGCGGACGTGGTTGCGCATGATTATCGGGGAGCTGGGGTTCGACGACGCTGTGCGTGGCGGGGCGGTTGAGGCGTCGGGGTCGCGGGCGGGGGAGGTGGGGTCGTGGATGCCGCTGTTTTCGGTGTAGTCCTGGGGTGGTGGCGTGAGGTGTTCGGCTCGCCGGACCCTTCGTGACCCTCGCTCCTTCGTCGCTTCGGCCTCAGGGATCAAGGTGGTGGGTTGTTCTTTCGTCGTTTCGGCCTCAGGGATCAAGATCGTTGTGATGTGGTCGTGGGGTGGGGTTGGGTGTGGTGGCGGTTACAGGTGGGAAGAAGCAGCAGGTCCGGGGCGTTTGCAGAGGCGGAAACCGGGAGATGGTGACATTGAGCGGCGCGTCGAGGATTGGCGTGTCGGTGCTACCGGACCGTAAACTTGTGACCGTCTGACCCGCCGGCCTCTGGGGAGTGCGATGACCGACCTGTCGATCGACAGTAAGAACCTGATGGCCGCTGCACCTGGCTGTAGTGGGCATATCAGCGGCGAACCCGAGAACGAGCCGCGCGAGGAGTGCGGCGTTTTTGGTGTTTGGGCCCCCGGCGAGGATGTCGCCAAGCTCACCTACTACGGGCTTTATGCGCTGCAGCATCGCGGGCAGGAGGCCGCCGGTATCGCCGTCGGCGACGGCTCGCAGGTCCTCGTGTTCAAGGACCTGGGCCTGGTCAGCCAGGTGTTCGACGAACAGACGCTCGGCGCGATGGTCGGGCACGTGGCCGTCGGCCACTGCCGGTACTCCACCACCGGGTCGACGACCTGGGAGAACTCGCAGCCCATCTTCCGTACCACCGCCGCCGGCACGGGCGTGGCGCTCGGGCACAACGGCAACCTCGTCAACACCGCCCAACTGGCCGGACTTGCGCGTGAACTCGGTGTCTCCGGCGGACCGGCCACCTCGGACTCCGACGTCGTCGGCGCGCTGCTCGCGCACGGCGCCGCCGACAGCACCCTCGAACAGGCGGCGATGGACCTGCTGCCCAAACTCAAGGGCGCGTTCTGCCTGACGTTCATGGACGAGCACACCCTGTACGCCGCCCGCGACCCGCACGGGGTGCGGCCGCTGTCGCTCGGCCGGCTCGACCGCGGCTGGGTGGTCGCCTCCGAAACCGCCGCGTTCGACATCGTCGGCGCCTCCTTCGTCCGTGACATCGAACCCGGTGAGCTGCTGGCCATCGACGCAGACGGGGTGCGCACCAAACGATTCGCCGAACCGACGCCCCGCGGCTGCGTGTTCGAGTACGTTTACCTCGCCCGACCCGACAGCGTCATCCACGGCCGGTCCGTGAATTCGGCCCGCGTCGATATCGGGCGGCTGCTGGCCCGGGAGAACCCGGCGACCGGCGACCTGGTGATCCCGGTCCCCGAATCGGGCACCCCCGCGGCCATCGGCTTCGCCCAGGAATCGGGCATTCCGTACGGGCAGGGACTGATGAAGAACGCCTACGTGGGCCGCACCTTCATCCAGCCGTCGCAGACCATCCGGCAACTCGGTATCCGGCTCAAACTGAACCCGCTACGTGAGGTGATCCGCGGCAAACGGCTCGTCGTCGTCGACGACTCGATCGTGCGCGGCAACACCCAGCGGGCACTCATCCGGATGCTGCGGGAGGCCGGCGCCGCCGAGATCCACGTGCGCATCGCGTCCAGCCCCGTGCGCTGGCCCTGCTTTTACGGCATCGACTTCGCCTCGCCGGCCGAACTCATCGCCAACGGCATGGAATCGGAGGCCGGCATGGTCGAGGGTGTACGGCAGGCCATCGGCGCCGACTCGCTCGGCTACATCAGCATCGAGGGCATGGTCGCGGCCACCGAACAACCCCGCGCCAACCTGTGCGCGGCCTGCTTCGACGGCGACTACCCGATCGAACTGCCGCGGGAGACGTCGATGGGCAAAGCCGTTCTCGAACAGATGCTGGCCAACGCCGCCGGTGACCCGCTGACCCAGGCCAACGACAATGTCAGCGCCATCATGCGGCCATAACCCGGACCTCGGGTAGCCTATGAGGCGTTGCCGAGCCCGGTCGCATTCGCCTGCCATGCGTCTCGATCGAGGTTCGGCTCTGACATGCCCGGGTCCTGTCCGGATCACGGGCGCCGCGAATGTAACAAGGGGTGCGACCCGATGACCGACCATGTCGCCACTGGGGGATCGAATACCGGGGGATCGAATACCGGGGGATCAAACGCCGGGGGATCGAATACCGGGGGGCTGAGTCAGAACGCCGGCGCCTCCTACGCTGCGGCGGGCGTCGACATCGACGCCGGCGAACGCGCCGTCGAGTTGTTCGCCCCGCACGCCAAGCGGGCTTCGCGTCCCGAGGTACTCGGTGGTCTCGGCGGATTCTCCGGACTGTTCAAGCTCAAGGGCTACCGCGAACCGGTGCTGTCGGCGGCCAGCGACGGGGTGGGCACCAAACTCGCCGTCGCCCAGGCGATGGGGGTGCACGACACCGTCGGCCGCGACCTGGTCGCCATGTGTGTCGACGATCTCGTCGTCTGCGGTGCCGAACCGTTGTTCCTGCAGGACTACATCGCCGTCGGCAAGGTGGTTCCCGAGACCGTCGCCGAGATCGTGAAGGGCATCGCCGACGGCTGCGTCGACGCCGGCTGCGCGCTGCTCGGCGGGGAGACGGCCGAACACCCCGGCCTCATGCACGAGACGCACTACGACCTGTCGGCGACGGCCGTCGGCGTCGTGGAGGCCGACGCGATCCTCTCACCCCACCTGGTACGGCCCGGTGACGTGGTGATCGCGATGGGCTCGTCCGGGCTGCACTCCAACGGATACTCGCTGGCCCGCAAGGTGCTGCTCGACTGGGGTCACATGGACCTGCACGGACATGTCGAGGAATTCGGGCGCACCCTCGGCGAGGAACTGCTCGAACCGACCCGCATCTACGCCCGCGATTGCCTTGCGCTGACCGCCGAAACCGACGTGCGTACGTTCGCGCACGTCACCGGCGGGGGGCTCGCCGAAAACCTGGCTCGCGTCATCCCGGGCGGGCTGGTCGCCGAACTGGACCGCCGCAGCTGGAGTCCCGCGCCGATCTTCACGATGATCGCCCAGCGGGGCCGGGTCGAGCAGGCCGAGATGGAACGCACCTTCAACATGGGTGTCGGGATGGTGGCCGTTGTCGCTCCCGAGGACACCGACCGGGCGCAGGCCGTGCTCACCGCACGGCACGTCGCCAACTGGGTGCTCGGGTCGATCAAGACCGATCAGAGCCGTGGTCACGGCGGGCACGTCGAGTTGGTGGGGGAGCATCCGCGGTTCTGACGCCAAGTCACGCAGCACCCAGCTCCGGCGCCGAGACGCCGGGGTGGGTGCTGCGTGATTGTGTTTCTACCCGTGTGGGAGACGCGCCGATTGCGCGTCGAGCCTCAGGCTCGGCGCCACTCGTCTTCGTCAAGCCACTCATCCAAAGGATCCGGCCTTCTCGCCGAATCGCCCGAACCCGAGAGCTCGCGCTGCAAGCTGTCGAAGTCGGTATGGGGAGTTGAGTACTTCAGCTGACGAGCAACTTTCGTCTGCTTTGCTTTCGCCCGGCCGCGGCCCATTTGGGACCCCCTCGCACAATGACGGGGCGGCCAACGGTGTGGCGGCCCCGTTCTGTAGGTAGTGAATCTGTCGTGAGGCCCAGTCTAGCGCGCCCGCCCGGACAATGTTGATTCCGGATCGTAAGAGCGCGCCGAACGTGTCGCCCGGGGTGATCGAGTCACTGATCAGGCGCCGCCGCGCAGACGCTCGACGGCCGCGCGGCCGGCCTGCACTTCGGTGTCCGGGGCGATCGAATCGGGGTCGATGCTCGCCGCGGCACCACCGGCCGAGAGTTCGACGTCGGCGGCGATATTGCGTTTGACTAGGGCCAGCGCGATCGGACCGTACTCGAAGTGGTGGACCACCGTGCCGACACGGCCGACGGTGCGTGCACCCGCGGTCACCGGGTCGCCGGTGGCGGGACGTTCGTCGGCGCTGCCGTCGAGATGCAGCAGCACCAGCCTGCGGGGCGGTTTGCCGAGGTTGTGGACGCGGGCGACCGTCTCCTGGCCGCGGTAGCAGCCTTTGTCCAGGTGTACCGCGCCGAGTTGTTCGGGGCCGCCGATCCAGCCGGCCTCGTGCGGGATGGTGCGGTCGTCGGTGTCGGCGTCGATCTCCGGGCGCAACGCGACGACGCGCAGCGCGTCGTACGCCCAACTGCCGGCCATCTTCGCGCCGGTATCGGTGATCCGTTCCCACCAGTACGGGAGCAGGGTTTCCGGGACCAGGAGGTCGATGACGGGCAGCGGGGTGTCGGTGCCGCCGGGGAGGGCTCCGAGTGGGGGCATGCGGCGCCAGAAACCGAGCGGCTCGTCGTCATGATGGGCCTCAGGGAGGTCGTCGGCGGCGTAGACGGATGCGTCGGGATCGATGCGCAGCATCTCGGCGACCGGGCCGTTCAGGGCGCCGGGGCCGATGAGGGTGAGTACGCGCAGGTCGGGGCGGGCGACCGGTTCGGCCTTGGCCCAGAACACCATCTTCTTCAGGAACGTCAGCAGCGCCTGGCCGTGTGTTCCGGAGGTGTCGAGCCAGGTGACCTCGTCGATGTCGGTGAGGACGAAGTGTTCTTCGACACGGCCGTTGGCGTCGAGGGACAGGTTCTCGGCGCTGCGGCGATCCGGAAGATTTGCGATGTGCTGACTGGAGATGGTGTGCAGCCAGGTCAGCCGTTCGTCGCCGGACAGTTCGATGACCGATCGATCGGAGCGGTCGACGACGATCACGCCGGTGGTCGCCGCGCGTTGCTCGCCGAGTGGGTCGCCGTAGTGCCAGGCGGTGGCGGGAATGCCCTCCGGCGGAGCCGTGGGTGCGGGGACCGCCCCGATACCGCTGTACCTGCTCAGAATCGGTGAGGGGCTCACCCGATCGATCCTACCCACGACGCCCATGCCCGGTCCTATCTCCGGCACCCGTGTCTGTGACACCCGTATCGTCGGGGCCGGTGGAATGGTGATCGTGGGATTCTGAGTAGGTGACTGACCGGGTGCTGGTGTCCTTCGATGGCGTCGTTCGCGACCCCGACCTGCCGTTGCTGCACGCCGACGACCTCGGTGCGGTGCGCGGGGAGGGGGTGTTCGAGACGATGCTGCTGCGGGGTGCTCGTGTGCGAAAGGTCGGACTGCATCTGGATCGGCTCGCTGACGGCGCACGTCTGCTGGGTTTGCCTCCCGTCGATCGGGCGGCCGCGGCCCGGGCCCTGGACATCGCCACCGGCGAATGGGTCCGGCTCCGCGGTGAGGACGAGGCGATGGTGCGACTGGCGTACTCGCGGGGCCGGGAGTCGGCTTCAGGCGATGGCCCGACCGGATATGTGACCGTCGCGGCGGTCCCGGAGCGGATCGTCGCGACGCGTATCTCGGGGGTGCGGGTGATGACGCTCGATCGTGGCTACACCACCGACTTCGGCGGGCGCGCGCCCTGGCAGTTGCTCGGCGCCAAATCCTTGAGCTATGCCACCAACATGGCCGCGGTGCGGTACGCGAACCAGCGTGGCTTCGGGGACGTCGTCTACGTGTCCGCCGACGGCTACGTGCTGGAGGGTGCGCGGGCGTCGGTGATCGCGATGACCGGCCGCAGCCTCGTCACACCGCCGGCGCAGGTGGGGATTCTCCCGGGCACGACGCAGCGGGCGATCTATGCCGAAGCACTGCGATCCGGATGGGCGGCGACGACGGGGATGCTGACCGTCGGCGATCTGTGCGCTGCGGACGCGGTGTGGCTGGTCAGCAGTGTGACATTGGCCGCGCGCGTGACCGCGATCGACAGTACGGTGATGACAACCGCTGACGGGGGCGATTTTCCGGACCTGGTCGACCGGGCCGTCGACTGCTGACGGCTACCACGTCGGTGGCGGTCATCACAGGGTATTTCAACTCAATTGGGCCTTAGGTCGCTGTCCGGGAAATCAGGCGCGGCGTAGCGTCGGCACTATGCTTACTACCGGTCGTAGTAGTGAGTCAGCCCTGTAGTGAGTCAGCCCTTGCGCGCCCCGCGGGTGCGCCGACGTCAAGTAGAGGCCCATGAACGCACTGGACGTGTCTCGATGGCAATTCGGGATCACCACCGTCTATCACTTCGTTCTCGTCCCGCTGACCATCGGCCTTGCGCCGATGATCGCCATCATGCAGACGGTTTGGTACAAGACCGGTAACGAACAGTGGCTGCGGGCCACCAAGTTCTTCGGCAAGCTCTTCCTCATTAACTTCGCGCTCGGCGTCGCCACCGGCATCGTCCAGGAATTCCAGTTCGGCATGAACTGGAGCGAATACAGCCGGTTCGTCGCCGACGTGTTCGGCGCACCGCTGGCCCTCGAAGGTCTCGTCGCGTTCTTCCTCGAATCCACCTTCATCGGACTGTGGATCTTCGGGTGGGAGCGGCTGCCCCGCAAAGTGCATCTCGCGTGCATCTGGCTCGCCGCGATCGGTGTCAACGCCTCGGCGTACTTCATCATCGCCGCGAACTCGTGGATGCAGCATCCCGTCGGTGTGGCCTGGGACGACGAACGCGGCCGCCCCGCGATGAACGACTTCTTCGCCGTCCTCACCAACAACACGACGCTCGCGGCGTTCCCGCACGTCATCGCGGGTGCCTGGCTCACAGCCGCGACATTCGTCGCCGGCATCGGCTGCTGGTGGATGGCGCGCAACTCCTGGCGCGCCCGCAAGCTCCGCGCTGGACAGGAAGTGCCCGACTCGGTCTCGCCGAGTCACGTCGGCGCCACTGCGGACCAACTCGACGACGACGCCAAGAAGCTCTGGCGGCCCGTCACCCGGTTCGCGCTGTGGATGACGATGGTCGCCGGCGTGGCCGTGATCATCAGCGGTGACTTCCAAGCGCAGATCATGTTCAAACAGCAGCCGATGAAGATGGCCGCCGCCGAATCGCTCTGCGTCACCGAGAACGGCGCGAGCTTCTCGGTGCTGTCGATCGGACGGCAGAACAACTGCGCCAACATCCACCACGTCATCCAGATCCCCCGGATGCTCTCGTTCCTGGCCGACCACACCTTCGACAGCGAGGTCAAGGGCGTCGAAGAACTGCAGGCGCAGTATCAGAAGGCGTTCAACGCGCCCGGCCAGAACTTCGCGCCCAACCTGTTCGTCACCTATTGGGGTTTCCGTGCCATGATCACCTGGGCGGCGGGATCGGCGCTGCTCGCGCTTGCCGCGCTGTGGCTGACCCGAGACGGCCGGGTCATCGGATCACGCAAGTTCGGGCTGTTCGCGCTCTGGATGATCCCGACGCCTTTCCTGGCCAACGCGTCGGGCTGGATCTTCACCGAAATGGGCCGGCAGCCGTGGGTCGTCGCCCCCAACTGGGAGGACGATCTCGATCCGCTGCGCATCTCGATGCTGGTGCACGACGGTGTGTCCAACCACGTCGCGGCGACGGTCTGGACCTCGCTCATCGTGTTCACCCTGCTGTACGGGGCGCTCGGCGTCGTGTGGTTCATGCTGCAACGCCGTTACGTCATCGAAGGCCCGGCCACCTACGACGCCAGGCCACCCGGTCACAGCGACGGCGACGCCGATTCCGATGAACCCAAGCAACTCTCGTTCGCGTACTAGGGAGCGGAAAAGATGAGTCTCGAAAACTTCTGGTTCCTGGTCATCACGATCCTGTTCATCGGCTACTTCGTCCTCGAAGGATTCGATTTCGGTGTCGGGATGCTGATGCCGATCCTCGGTCGCACCCACACCGGCGGCGACGCGCAGGTCGCGCCCGACGCTCCCGAAGCCGACCCCGACACCCGGCGCCGCGTGCTCCTGAACACCATCGGACCGGTGTGGGACGGTAACGAGGTGTGGCTGCTCACCGCGGGTGGCGCGCTGTTCGCCGCGTTCGGCGGGTGGTACGCCACCATGTTCACCGCGTTCTATCTGCCGCTGCTGATCATCCTGGTGGGCCTGATCGTGCGGGTGTGCGCCATCGAATGGCGCGGCAAGATCAACGACCCGCGCTGGCGCATGTGGTGCGACGTGGGCATCGGCCTCGGTTCGTGGATCCCGGCCCTGCTGTGGGGTGTGGCGTTCGCCAACGTGGTGCGCGGGCTGCCCATCGACGCCGACGCCCAGTACACGGGCGGTTTCTTCAACCTGCTCAATCCGTACGCGCTGCTCGGCGGCGCGACGACGCTGCTGGCGTTCCTCACCCACGGCGCGGTGTTCCTCGGCATGAAGACCACCGGGGTACTGCAGCGTGACGCCATGGACCTGGCGGCGAAACTGGCGATCCCGACGGCTGTCGTCGCCGCGGTGTTCCTGCTGTGGACCCAGTTCTCGTACGGGTCGGGCTGGACGTGGATCGCCGTGATCGCTGCCGCGCTGGCCGCCGTCGGAATGGTCGTGGCCACCTCGCTGCGCCGGGAAGGACTGGCGTTCGCGGCCACCAGCGTCGCCATCATCGGAACCGTCGCCACCCTGTTCGGCTCACTGTTCCCCGACGTGCTGCCGTCGACCACCGACGAGGCCTACAACCTCACCGTTGCCAACACGTCATCGAGTCACTACACGCTCACCATCATGACCTGGGCGGCCGCGTTCATCACGCCCGTGGTGATCGGGTATCAGGCGTGGAGCTACTGGGTGTTCCGGCAGCGGATCTCCACCGCACAGATCCCCGCGCACACCGGCTTGCCGTCGCTCAAGGTCAACGCGGGGGTTGACTCCCGGAGGTGAGCACAACCGACACCGGGCGCGTCAAGAGTCCGCCCGTCGACCCGAGACTGCTGACGTACTCGCCGGCGAGCCGCGTCTACATCGTGGTCACCGCGCTGCTGGGTTTCGGGACCGTCGTCGCGATCATCGTCTCGGCGGCGATGACCGCGTCAATCCTGTCCGAACTCGTCGTCGATCCGTCGCGGCGGTCGCTGTCGGTGCAGGCCACCCATCTTGTGGTGCTGGCATGTGCGCTGGTGGCGAGGGTGGTGATGACGTTCGGGCACGACCGGTACGCGCATCGGGCGTCGGCGCGGGTGATCGCGCAGTTGCGGGCGCGGGCGCTCGATTCGCTGACCGATCCGTCGCGGACGCCGCCGCGCGAGTTGCTCGGGCGGCGTGACGACGCGTCGACGGTGCTGTTGCGGGGGTTGGATGCGCTTGCTCCGTACCTGTCGGGGTATGTGCCCGCGCTGATCCTGACGATGACCGTCACCCCGACCGTCATCGTCGTCATCGGGCTCACCGACTGGCCGTCGGCGCTGATCATCGTGATCACCTTGCCATTGATCCCGCTGTTCATGATCCTTGTCGGACTGATGACGCGGGACCGTACCGAACGGAAGCTGGCGACGATGTCGCGGCTCACGGCACAGACACTCGATCTGATCGCCGGGTTGCCGACGTTGCGGGCACTCGGGCGCGCACAGGGTCAGGCTGGGCGGGTCGCCGAACTCGGCGCGGCGCACCGGCGGTCGACGATGTCGGCGCTGCGGGTGGCGTTCCTGTCCGGGGCGATTCTCGAGCTGCTGGCCACCCTGTGTGTCGCGCTGGTGGCTGTGGGGATCGGGGTGCGGCTCGTGCACGGGGACATGAGTCTGTATGCGGGGGTGCTGGCGCTGGTGCTCGCGCCCGAGGCGTATCTGCCGTTGCGGCAGGTGGGGTCGAAGTTCCACGACTCCGCTGATGGGCTGGCCGCGGCGAAGGCAGCGTTCGCGCTGATCGAAGGGGGTGGTGAGGAGGGGGTTGCGTCAGGTGTGGATTCTCGCCGGACCCAACGCGTCCCTGGCTCCTTGGTCGCTTCGGCCTCAGGGATCAAGATGGGGGATTCGTTTGAGGTTGGGTTGGGCGGGGTGGGGGTGTTGGGGCGTGACGGGTGGGCGCCGCGCGGGTTGTCGATGACTATCCGGCCGGGGCGGTTGACGATGATCACCGGGCCGAACGGGTCGGGGAAGTCGACGGCGCTCGAGGTGATCATGGGGTTGATCGAACCGGACGAGGGTCGGGTGCTGCGGGGTAAGGACGAACTCGACGAGTTCCGGCGGCGGGTCGCGTGGCTGCCGCAGCAGCCGGTTGTCGTGCCGGGGAGCGTCGCCGAGAACCTGACATTGTTCGCCGATGCCTCGCGAGCAGATCTTGACGCAGCAGCGTCGATCACCGGATTCGATGAGGTTCTCGCCGGGCTGTCCGACGGCTACGACACGATGCTGGGTGCGGGTGGCGTCGGGCTTTCTGCCGGGCAGCGGCAGCGGCTTGCCCTCACGCGTGTATTGGTGTCGACAGGTTCACTGCTGTTGCTCGATGAACCGACCGCCCATCTCGACCCCACTTCGGCCGAGCGAGTACTGATCCGGTTGCGGGAGCGGGCTGTCGGTGGGGATGCTGTCGTCGTGGTGGCGCACGGCGCTGAGGTGCTGCGCCACGCCGACGAGATCGTCGAGATGCCGGAGGCCGTCGATGCGAACTAGTTTCGACGCCGACCCACTGGTGCGGGCGCTGCGGTTTCTCGGCTTGAGTCGTCGGCCGCTGGTGTGGTCGTTGCTGTTGGGTGTCGGCGGGGCGCTGTCGGCGCTCGGCCTGGCGGCGCTGTCGGCATGGCTGATCACCCGGGCCTGGCAGCAGCCGCCGATCCTGTTCCTGTCGGTGGCGATCACCGCCGTTCGCGCACTGGGTATTTCGCGGGGAGTGTTCCGCTATCTGGAACGGCTCGCCACCCACGATCTGGCATTGCAGGCGATGGCGAATGCCCGGGAGCGGGTGTATCGCGCTCTGGCACAGGGCGATCCGGGCTATTCGGTGGGACTCAAACGCGGTGCGCTGCTGTCCCGGACGGGCGACGACATCGACGAGATCGGCAATGCGCTGATCCGCGGAGTGATCCCCATCGTGGTCGGTGCGATCACCGCAGTCGCGGCTGTGGTCGTCATGGCACTCGTATCATTATGGGCAGCAATGGTTTTACTGGTGGCACTCGTGGTGAGTGGTGCGGTCGCGCCGTGGCTTGCCGCACGCGGGTCGGCGAGAACCATCGCCGATTCCGCGAGAGCGACGGCAGAGTCGGCCGAGGCCACTATCACCGCGCTGTGGCACGCCCCCGAATTGGTGATCGCCGGTCGTCGTGACGCAGCGCTCGCCGCCGCGGCCCGGGCCGACGACGATGCGATCCGGGCCGCCGACCGCGGACTCGCCTGGCAGGCAGGGGCCGCCGCAGCCACGCCGCTGGCGATCGGGGTGTCGCTGCTGGCGGCCTGCCTTATCGGGATCGACCTCGCATCCGGGGTGCCGGGGTCGCTGGCCGGGGTGTCGTCGACGTCGGGACAGCTGACACCGATGGTATTCGGTGTGCTGATTCTGCTGCCGCTGTCGGCGTTCGAGTCGACGGCACCGCTCACCGAGGCGGGCATACAGCTCGAACGCAGCCGACAGAGCGCGGCGCGGATGCTGGCGCTCGTCGACGGGGCATCCCGGTCAGGTTCGGGCTCAACGGATTCCGATGCGGCGGTGCACCGTGGTCCGGCCATGCTGCGCTGCACCGGACTCGACTGGGGATGGCCGGGCGGACCCGCGCTCGGACCGGTCGGCGGACTGACCCGCGACCTGGCGCCGGGCTCGCGGCTGGTGATCGCCGGACCGAGCGGCTCGGGAAAGTCGACGTTGCTGATGACCCTGGCGGGACTGCTGGCGCCGAAGTCGGGTTCCGTTCAGGCCGTGGATGATTCGTTGCAGGACATCGAACTGTGTTCGGCTGTCCGCTATTTCGCGGAGGAAGGGCACATCTTCGCCACCAGCGTCAGGGAGAACCTGCTGGTCTCCCGCGGTGACGCGACGACCGGCGAACTCGATGACGCGCTGGCCGCGGTGGGACTTGCGGACTGGGTCCGGCGATTGCCCGACGGACTGGACACGGCGTTGTCCGGCGGAGGTGAATCGGTGAGCGGCGGACAACGCAGGCGTCTATTGCTCGCGCGTGCATTGATCAATCCGGCGCCGGTGATAGTGCTCGACGAACCGGTCGAACACCTCGACCGGGGCGACGCGGACTCGTTGCTTGCGGCAATAGTCGATCCCGCCGGGATCTTCGGGCCCCGGCGGACGGTGATCGTCGTGACCCACTATCTCCCTGGCGGGATCGATGCCGACCTGACTATCGGCTGACTCGATCACGTCCCCGGGGAGCTTAGGGAAGGCTGAAGAATGCCTTTACGTTCCACCGAATGCCGGTATTGTCTGATTTCACCGGATCGCCGGAAAGTGCGGTTCGTCCCCACGGGAAGGCAGAACGGCACATGAAAGCTATGACTCGGGTCTGGGCAATACCAGTGGCGGTGATCATGTCCGCGGGAATCCTCGCAGGCTGCGGCGACGACTCCGGTGATGAGCCGGCGCAGCTGACGCTGTACTCGGGCCGATCGGAGTCACTGGTGGGTCCGCTCATCGAGAAGATCGGCACCGAGATCGCGGTGACGCCCGCCTATGACAAGAAGGCCGCCCAGATCCTGGAGGAAGGGGACAAATCGCCCGCTGATCTGTTCTTCGCCCAGGACGCGGGCGAACTGGGAGCACTGGCCGACGCCGGACTGCTCGAACCGCTGCCCGACGACATCGCGGAATCGGTGCCGCAGCAGTACCGGACCGCGTCGAAATCGTGGGCGGCCACATCGGGACGGTCCAGGGTACTGGTCTACAACCCGGACGTGCTCGCCGCAGCTGATCTGCCGCCGGGCATCGACGGTCTGACCGACCCCAAGTTCCGCGGTAAGGTCGGATTCGCGCCCACCAACGCATCGTTCAAGTCATTCGTCACCGGACTTCGGGTGGTTCGCGGCGAGGACGGAGCCCGCGACTGGCTCACCAAGTTCCTCGCGAACGACCCCAAGAAGTTCGACGGCAACGGTGCCATTCTCGAAGCGGTCAACGACGGCTCGCTCGGCGCCGGGCTGCTCAACCACTACTACTGGGTGCAGGCGGTGGCCGAGGAAGGCATCGGCAAGGTGCCGTCGCGGCTGCACTTCTTCGGTGACGGAGACCCGGGTGCGCTCGTCAACGTTGCCGGTGTCGCGGTACTCAAGAGTTCGGACGACAAGGAAGAGGCATTCGACTTCGTGCGGCAACTCCTCACCCCGGAAACGCAGAAGTTCTTCACCACCGAGGTCGGCGAATATGCTGTGGCCGATAATATTCCACTGCCCGTCGCGGACCTGCCGCCGCTGATCAGCGACCTTAAACCGCCGAAGATCGACCTCGACGACCTCGCTGACGTCGCGGGTACCGAGAAGCTGCTCACCGAGGTGGGAGCTGTTTAGGCGGGAACGAATCCTGCTGGGGGTCATCAGCATCGCCGTGACGGTGCTGGTGGCCCTCCCCGCTGTGTACCTGGTGATCCGGGCGTCGGGGGCGGGCTGGGACACCGTCGAGGCGTCGCTGCTGCGCGCGCGGACCGCCGATCTGGCGGTCAATACAGTCCAATTGGCCGTGGCGGTCACGGCGGCGTCTGTGATTCTCGGGGTCGCCATGGCGGTGTGCGTGTGCCGGGGTATCCGCCGGGGCCGGACCCTGGCTGTCGCGCTGCTCGCCGCACCCCTGGCGGTTCCGTCGTATGTGTCCGGGTTTGCCTGGGGCCGAATGTTTTCCGGATTCGAAGGGTTTCCGGCCGCAGTGCTTGTGCTCATCATGGCCTGTTATCCGCTGGTTATGCTCCCCGCGATCGCGGTGCTGTCGGCGGCGGGCAGATCGGCCGAGGACGTCGCCCGCACCCTCGGCTACGGACCCCTGCGCACCTTTCTGTGGGCGACCGCGCCCCGGCTGCGGACCGCCGTCGCCGGGGGCGCTCTGCTGGTGGCGCTGTATACGGTGAGCGATTTCGGTGGTCCGGCCATCGTCCGCTACGAGGTGTTCACCGTCGGGATCTACAACGCCTACAACGGATCCGTCGACCGTTCCCTGGCCGCCGTCTACGGGTGTGTGCTGGTGGTGATCGCGTTGGTGCTCGCGCTCAGCGAACGCCTCGCTCGCGGCGACCACGACGAGATCGGGGCGCCGGAGCGCCGGCCGGCATCGTCGGAGTCGCCGGTCGCGTGGCTGTGTGTGACGGCCACGGTCACCGTCGGACTGTTCGCGCCGATCTGGTCGTTGATCTCCGCCATCAGGACCTCGCAACGGGTGCCGATGTCGTCGGTGGCCGACGTCAAAGACCTACTCGTCTGGGTGTGGCCATTGGCGCGCAACACCTTTGAGATCGCCATGATTGCTGCTGCGGTGATCGTGGTGGTGTCGGTGCCGGTCGCCCTGTTCATCCGGCGTCCACGCACCCCGCTGTCGGGGGCGGTGGAGGTGACACTCAATCTGGGTTTTGCGTTGCCCGGGATCGCCGTCGCCCTGGCGTTGGTGTTCTTCGGGATCCGGGTGCTGCCGGAGCTGTATCTGACCACCACGATGCTGACGGCGGCGTATCTGATTCTGTTCCTGCCGGTGTGTCTGGGGCCGCTGCGCGGTGCGTTCGATGCGATCGCACCCGGGCAGGAGGACTCGGCGCGCACGCTCGGCGCCGGCTACCTGGCGACCATCGCCCGGGTGTCGCTGCCCACGGTGACGCCGGCGCTGGTGGCCGGGGCGGCGCTGGCGTGTCTGTCGGTGGCCAAGGAACTGCCAGCCACCCTCATGCTGGCACCCATCGGCACCCGCACCCTGGCCACCGACCTGTGGAGCCTCAACAACGATCTGCGGTACGGGCAGGCCGCGGTACTCGGGCTGGCGCTGATCGTCGTCACCTCGATTCCGACGGTGCTGCTGTCCACCCGGTTCCTGCCGAGAGGGGAATGATGTCCGCGCTGCGACTGACCGGGGTGACCGTCGGCTACGGCGGCGCCACAGTGGTCCGCGATGTCTCGTTCGAGGTACCGCCGTTGTCGATCACCGCGGTGATCGGTCCGTCGGGGTGTGGCAAGACGACCCTGCTGCGGGCGATCGCCGGGCTGGAGCCGGTGCGCTCGGGCACCATCGAGATCACCGTTGCCGGCGAACGAAAGGTGTTGGCCGGCCCGGGCGTTCATGTTCCGGCGCAGCGCCGGCGGGTGGGGCTGGTCCCGCAGGACGGCGCGTTGTACGCGCACCTGAGGGTGGCGGAGAACATCGGTTTCGGTTTGCGGCACAACGTCTTCCGGAAAGTGGGTGACACTGCCAGAGTGGCCGGGCTGCTGGAACTGACCG
Organism: Gordonia sp. (in: high G+C Gram-positive bacteria); assembly: GCF_020438995.1. Taxonomy (GTDB): domain Bacteria; phylum Actinomycetota; class Actinomycetes; order Mycobacteriales; family Mycobacteriaceae; genus Gordonia. The sequence goes on along the minus strand of NZ_JAGQTN010000283.1, from coordinate 915 downwards.
GACTCACCGAACTGGCCGACCGAAAGCCGGCGCTGCTGTCGGGCGGTCAGCGCCAGCGCGTGGCCCTGGCCCGGGCGCTGGCGCCCCGGCCGACGATCATCTGCCTCGACGAGCCGTTCTCTGCTCTCGACGCGCACCTGCGTACGACGCTGCGGTCGCAGGTGCGGCAGATGATCCTCGCCGATGGCGCCGCCGCGCTGCTCGTCACCCACGACCCGGAGGAGGCGATGGCCGTCGCCGACCAGATCGTCGTCCTCATCGACGGTGAGGTGCGGCAGGTGGGCACCCCGCGCGAGGTATACGCCGAGCCCGCGGATATGGCGGTGGCGCAACTGTTCGGCACCGTCAGCGTGCTATCCGCCTCCGCCGAAGGTGATGTGGCGCGCTGCGTACTCGGCGTGGTGCCGGTGCGCGGCACCGCGTCCGGCGACGGTGTACTGCTGATCCGGCCCGCCGACCTCACCTGCGAACCGGTGCGCGATGACCGGCCGGCCCCGGCGACGGTGCGCGGCATCGAATTCGCCGGTGATCATCTGTTGGTCACCGCGACCGTCGGCGACGACATGGTGGTGGTCGCAAAGGTGAACCCGGACAGCGGGATCGGCGTCGGCGATGGCGTGGATCTGAGGGTTCGCGACACGGTGCGATTCGTTCCGGACGCCGCCGCGGTTAATCCGTTGCGCGATGTGGGGTCCGGGCGTAGGTTCTCGGATACACGAGAAAGGAGGTGATCCGAATTGATTTCAAATCGGACAAGTGAGGTGGCCATCCGCTGAGGCGGATCCGACCACACCTTGAGGTGTTCCGGCCCTGGTTCGCCGAGGCGAATCCCAGATGGTCACCCGGCCTCCGTACCCCGACCGTCCGTCGGCCAGGCTTCCTCGTGAAGCGGTACGGGGGCCGTTTGTTCTCCGT
>NZ_JAGQTN010000282.1 GCF_020438995.1 Gordonia sp. (in: high G+C Gram-positive bacteria) | reverse complement strand
CGAGTGCTCCGGCCGCCGCGGAGGTCCGGCCCGAGCTCGCCGCGCTGCGCGGAACGACGCAGAAGGCCAACCGGATCCGTCTCATCACGGCGAAGAAGACCCGCGAATCGCTGCACGAGAGCGCTCAGCTGACGCAGGTCTTCGAGGTCGACATGACCAAGATCGTCACTCTGCGCAAGGCCGCCAAGGAATCGTTCAAGGCATCCGAAGGTGTCAACCTGACCTTCCTGCCGTTCATCGCCAAGGCGGTCGTCGAGGCACTCAAGGCGCACCCGAACGTCAACGCCTCGATCGACGAGGGCGCCAAGGAGATCACCTATTACGGCAATGTCCACCTCGGCATCGCCGTCGACACCGACCAGGGTCTGCTGTCACCGGTGATCCACAACGCCGACGACCTGTCGATCGCCGGTCTGGCCCGGGCCATCGCCGATATCGCCGCCCGCGCCCGGACCGGCGGGCTCAAGCCGGACGAGCTGGCCGGTGGCACGTTCACCATCACCAACATCGGCAGCCAGGGCGCTCTGTTCGACACCCCGATCCTGGTTCCGCCGCAGGCGGCCATGCTCGGTACCGGCGCGATCGTCAAGCGCCCGGTGGTCGTCACCGAACCGGACGGCTCCGACGTGATCGCCATCCGTTCGATGTCGTACCTGCCACTGACCTACGATCACCGGCTGATCGACGGCGCCGACGCGGGTCGTTTCCTGACCACGGTCAAGAAGCGTCTCGAAGGTGGTTCGTTCGCCGCGGATCTCGGTCTGTAGCCGCCATGAGGATCGCCGTCGCAGGGTCAACGAGGGCTGATCGGTTCAGCCCTCGTTGACACCCTGCGCGGCTCCGGCCACACCGTCATCCGGCTGGTGCGCAGGCAGGTCCGGGCCGATGACGAGCACTACTGGGATCCCGAGACCTGCGGGGTCGACCCGCACACCCTGACCGGCGTCGAGGCCCTGGTGGGTCTCGGCGGGGTCGGGATCGGCGACCACCGCTGGTCGGGGCGTTTCAAGCAGGAGATCCGCGACTCCCGGATCACCCCCACCGAGGTGCTGGCCGAGGCCGCCGCCACGGCCGGGGTACCGCTGTTCGTCAGTGCCAGCGCCACCGGCTTCTACGGCGACACCGGATCCCATGCCGCAGTCGAAACCGATCCGGCGGGTTCGGGTTTCCTCGCCGAGGTGGTCCGGGACTGGGAGGACGCCGCCACCTCCGGCGCCGGACCGGGCGTCAATGTCGCGCTGCTGCGCACCGCACCGGTGATCGCCGAGCGCGGCGGGCTCCTCGGCAGGCTCAAGCCGTTGTTCCGGATGGGTCTGGGCGCCACGTTCGGCGACGGCGACCAGTACTTCTCCTGGATCACCCTGCCCGACGAGGTGTCGGCGATCGTGACGATCATCGAGAACAACATCAGCGGCCCGGTCAATCTGTGCGCCCCGAATCCGGTGCGGTTCACCGACTTCGCCAAGGCACTCGGTTCCGCACTGCACCGGCCGGCCCGGCTGGTGGTGCCTGGTTTCGTGGTCCGCAAGCTCGGCGGCGAGATGGCGGAGGAAATGATTCTGCATTCCCAGCGCGTTGTACCGCAGGTGCTCACCGATACCGGTTTCGCCTTCACCCACCCCGACATCGAGTCGGCACTGGAGTACGCCAGTGCCTGACACCGATATCCCCACGGTCACCCGAACACGCGGTGCCCGTATGAGCACCGAACCCGTCGAGGTACGCAGGCTGGGCGTCGTCGACTACCGCGACGCCTACGACCTGCAACACCGGCTCGCCGCCGATCGTGCCGACGGCACGCTGGACCACGACGTGCTGCTGCTCCTGGAACATCCGTCCACCTACACCGCGGGCAAGCGCACCGAGGACTCCGACCGGCCCACCGACGGTTCCCTCGTCATCGACGTCGACCGCGGCGGGCGCATCACCTGGCACGGCCCCGGGCAGCTCGTCGGCTACCCCATCATCCGGCTGGCCGAACCGCTCGACGTGGTCGACTACGTACGGCGGCTGGAGTCGGCGCTGATCGAGGTGTGCGCGGGTCTCGGCGTCACCACCGGACGTGTCGACGGCCGGTCCGGGGTGTGGATCCGCGACGACAACGGTGAACGCAAGCTCGGGCAGATCGGTATTCGGGTGGCCCGCGGTGTTGCGCTGCACGGCATCGCCCTCAACGTCGACCCCGACATGTCGGCGTTCGACGCGATCGTGCCCTGCGGCATCGCCGACGCCGGTGTCACCTCCCTGGCCCGCGAACTCGGCAGGTCACTGTCAGTCGCAGATGTCCTCGAAGATGTCGCCGCCCGGATCGCCGGTGCCCTGGACGCTCCCCGATCAACGGGCCCCGCCACGGACGGCCCGGTGACCCCGACGCGCGTAGGATCACCACAGTGACAACCACACCCGACGGCCGCAAGCTACTGCGCCTGGAGATCCGGAACGCGCAGACCCCCATCGAGCGCAAACCCAAGTGGATCAAGACCCGCGCCACGATGGGCCCGGAGTACACCGAGCTCAAGGGCCTGGTGAAGCGCGAGGGCCTGCACACGGTATGCGAGGAGGCGGGCTGCCCCAACATCTACGAATGCTGGGAGGACCGCGAGGCGACGTTCCTGATCGGTGGCGAACAGTGCACGCGGCGCTGCGACTTCTGCCAGATCGACACCGGCAAGCCGTCCGAACTCGACCGCGACGAGCCGCGCCGCGTCGCCGAAAGCGTTCAGGCGATGGGTCTGCGCTATTCGACGATCACCGGTGTGGCCCGCGACGACCTGCCCGACGAGGGTGCCTGGCTGTACGCCGAGACGGTGCGCGCCATCCACCGCCTCAATCCGGGAACCGGCGTGGAAAACCTGATCCCCGACTTCCATGCCAAGCCGCATCTGCTGGCCGAGGTGTTCGACGCCCGCCCCGAGGTGCTAGCGCACAATCTGGAGACGGTGCCGCGCATCTTCAAACGCATCCGGCCCGCGTTCCGTTACGAGCGTTCCCTCGAAGTACTCACCGCGGCACGCGATTTCGGACTCGTCACCAAGTCCAATCTGATCCTGGGCATGGGTGAGACCCCCGACGAGGTCCGTGAGGCCCTGGCCGATCTGCACGACGCCGGCTGCGACATCGTCACGATCACGCAGTACCTGCGTCCGTCCCCGAGACACCATCCGGTGGAACGCTGGGTCAAGCCGGAGGAGTTCGTCGAGCATTCGGAGTTCGCCGAGGAACTCGGTTTCGCCGGTGTGATGGCCGGGCCGCTGGTGCGTTCGTCGTATCGCGCCGGGCGGCTGTACGCGCAGGCGATGGCCCGCCACGGCCGTGAGTTGTCACCGGCGATGGCGCATCTGGCCGACGAGGGCTCGGCCAGCCAGGAGGCCTCCAGCGTGCTGGCGCGGATGGCGCGCTGACGGGATCGGCACGTGCCACGGGTCGGCCGCGTTCGCAGGCGGCGAACCCGGGCACCCACGGCTGAGTCCACCACGTAAACTGGCCGGCATGGCAAAGGCGAAGTCGGCGGTCACCAAAGAAGAGAAGGCCGCGGCCAAACAGGCGCGTAAGCAGGCATCCAAGGAACGGCGCACACAGCTCTGGCAGGCGTTCCAGATGCAGCGCAAGGACGACAAGCGCCTCATCCCGTACATGGTCGGGGTGTTTCTCCTCGTCGTCGCGCTCGGCGTGCTGCTGGGTCTACTGGTCGGCGGAGTGTGGCTGTTCATCCCGCTGAGCGTCGTACTCGGTGTACTCGCCGCGTTCATCCTGTTCGGGCGCCGCGTGCAGAGTTCGGTGTTCAAGAAGGCCGAGGGGCAACCAGGTGCGGCCGGCTGGGCACTGGGCAACATGCGTGGCCAGTGGCGCGTCAAGCAGGCCGTGGTCGGTACCACCCATCTCGACGCCGTACATCGCGTGATCGGTAAGCCGGGCGTCATCTTCGTCGCCGAGGGCAATTCCGGCCGTGTCAAGCAGCTGCTCGCACAAGAGAAGAAGAAGGCCGCCCGCGTCGTCGGCGACACCCCGATCTACGAGATCGTCGTCGGCAACGACGAGGGTCAGGTGCCGCTGTCCAAGCTTGAGCGCCACATCAACAAGCTGCCGCGCAACATCGACGGCAAGCGGATCGACGCGCTCGACGGCCGCCTGCAGGCGCTCGGCGGCAAGACCGGTGCCGCGGCCATGCCGAAAGGCCCGATGCCCACGGGCGCCAAGATGCGCGGCATGCAGCGCACCGCCCGGCGCCGTAGCTGAGCCGCGGACGTGAACGTGAACCGAACCGTGGTCGCGGCGGGCGTCGTCCTGGCGTGTGCGGCGGGACTGTCGGGCTGTACATCGGACCCGGCCGCCCAGGGCTTCGACCTCTCCGGCGGCGTGACCGTGCAGGTAAAGGCTCCGAGCGGATGGCAGGCACGCGGTGCCGACAGCACCGTACTGCTGACTCCCAAGGGCGATGACAGGGATCTGGCCGGACTCACCGACGCCGTCACCGCCGCACAACTCGGCGCGCCGACGCGGGGCGCCAACTATCTGACGGTCATGACAGTCGATCAATGCGGCGGCAACGGCAAGTGGGTGTGGAGCATCCGCGAACGCACCAACAGCGACGTCCGGACCGGTGAGGTCCGGCGCAAGGCCGACGGCGGATGTATCGCGGTCCACGCCACCTACGCACAGGCCGGTGGTGGCGACTCGGCAAGCGGTGACGACTCGGCGAGCAAGGCGGAGCCCGGTCCCCCGGCCGTCGACCTCCTGAAGCAGGTCATGGCCGGAGACATCGTCACCGACTGAGCTCCGGGAGCAACCGACTCCGGTTGATCAGCGGGTACGGATCAGCGCCGTCCCGGTGGCCCGATCGTGCAGCGCCCGGCCGTTGTAGTCGTTGATCAACGCGGGCACCAGGAACACGATCAAGACCTGCCGCGCCACGGCACGGACGATACCGACGGCCGCCGGGGCCGTCTTCCCCGTGACCTCGGCGGTGGCGCGGTCGGTTCCGAGGTCGACGCGCAGCACACGCATTCCCACCACGAACTGTCCCGGTGTGAACCCGAAGACCGATACCGCGACCACGCCGATGACGAACCACACGCCCAGCACGATGGTGCCCAGGTAGGGCGAGGTCAGCGAGGTGAACAGCAGGCTCAGGCCGTATGCCAGCACCCAGTCGATGAGCAGCCCGAGTACCCGTGTCCAGCCGGTCGCCAGTGATCCCGGCCCCGATTGCGGCAGGCCGAGATCGGCTCCCCGGTATTCGACGTCGTCCCCACCGTTGATCTGGGGACCTGACAGCCACGATCCGGTTACTCGACCCATGCGCTCCATAGTAGAGGTCACTCGACAGCCCGCCCGGCGGTAGCTCCATGCGACAGGCCCGGCGATGTGGACCCCATCGGACCGTCCGGAGGAATAGTGTTGACAGCGCCAGAACAGGCCGCCGACGTAACACAGGGGAAACACAGGCTTGACTCCTGGGCAACCTCGGCTCCATAGCGTTCTGACTTGAGATTCGCCGCTGGAAGCTCGGCGGCGGATGAGGCGAGTACGCGCCGAGGTCCCGGTGGGGCCAGGATGCACACGAGCTTCGCTCCCGGCGCCGGGAGACCGGCAACCGATCACGAAGGAGTCACCGGACGGTGTACAGCAGCAACGAAGAACTACTAGAGGGCATCAAGGAGTCGGGCGTCGAGTACGTCGACATCCGCTTCTGCGACCTGCCCGGCGTGATGCAGCATTTCTCCATCCCCGCATCGGCGTTCACCGAGGACGTGTTCGAGGAAGGCCTCGCATTCGACGGCTCCTCGGTGCGCGGCTTCCAGTCGATCGACGAGTCCGACATGATGCTGCTGCCCGACCCGGCCACCGCGCGGATCGATCCGTTCCGCAAGGCCAAGACGATGAACCTGAGCTTCTTCGTCCACGACCCGTTCACGCGCGAAGCCTACAGCCGCGACCCGCGTAACGTCGCCCGCAAGGCCGAGGATTACCTGGCCTCCACCGGCATCGCCGACACCTGCTTCTTCGGTGCCGAGGCCGAGTTCTACATCTTCGACTCGGTGTCGTTCGACTCGCAGATGAACGGCACGTTCTACGAGGTCGAGTCGGAGTCGGGCTGGTGGAACTCCGGTTCGCCCACCGATCCCGACGGCAGCCCCAACCTGGGCTACAAGGTCCGGCCGAAGGGCGGCTACTTCCCCGTCGCACCGTACGACCACTACGTGGATCTGCGCGACGAGATGTCGACCAACCTGTCCAACGCCGGGTTCACCCTCGAACGCGGTCACCACGAGGTCGGCACCGGCGGTCAGGCCGAGATCAACTACAAGTTCAACACGCTCCTGCACGCGGCCGACGATGTGCTGCTGTTCAAGTACATCATCAAGAACACCGCCTACCAGGCCGGCAAGACCGTCACGTTCATGCCCAAGCCGCTGTTCGGCGACAACGGTTCGGGCATGCACGCCCACCAGTCGCTGTGGAAGGACGGCAAGCCGCTGTTCCACGACGAGTCGGGCTACGCGGGTCTGTCGGATCTGGCTCGCTACTACATCGGCGGCATCCTGCACCACGCACCGTCGCTGCTGGCGTTCACCAACCCGACCGTCAACTCGTACAAGCGTCTGGTCCCCGGCTACGAGGCCCCGATCAACCTGGTCTACAGCCAGCGCAACCGGTCGGCCTGTGTGCGTATCCCGATCACCGGCAACAACCCGAAGGCCAAGCGCCTGGAGTTCCGTTGCCCGGACAGCTCGGGCAACCCGTACCTGGCGTTCGCGGCGATGATGATGGCCGGCCTGGACGGCATCAAGAACAAGATCGAGCCGCACGAGCCCGTCGACAAGGACCTCTACGAGCTCCCGCCGGAGGAGGCCAAGGGCATCCCGCAGGCCCCCACCTCGCTGGCCGCAGTCATCGACAAGCTCGAAGAGGACCACGAGTACCTCACCGCCGGTGGCGTGTTCACCGAGGACCTCATCGAGACCTGGATCGCGCTCAAGCGTGAGAACGAGATCGAGCCGGTGCAGATCCGCCCGCACCCCTACGAGTTCGCTCTGTACTACGACTGCTGATCCCGCGGGCTTGCGCCCTCACCGGTGATCGCCGAACGGCGGCCGGTGCCCGAGTACATCTCAGGCACCGGCCGCCGTTTTGTCGTCGGCCGATACCGGACTGCCGGAATCCGTGTTCGATCAGGCCGGTCACGTTCGCGCAGCAGCGTACATTCCGTGTCGGAACGACGCACACGACTGCGTCGCCGGTGATGATCTACCCAACAGCCAGGGCCACCCCAATTGCCGAACCGTCGCGGATCACCACCTCATGCGAACAAGGAGCTCAACGATGTCCACGTCGATTCCAGCTCGGCACCCTGATCACCCCGGCCCGGTTCCAGCAGCGATCGCGCTGGCTGCGGCAGCGTTGCGTATCGGCAAGCCCGATGCGGGCCAGTGGACCAGACTCGGAGACCAACTCAGCATCGGTGACGATCCGATGGATTCGTTGGTGGCATCGGCGCCTCCCGGCGGCCTGAAGAAGCTGCGTACTGAGTTCGAGCGTGCACTGGCCGAGGGGGTCGCATCCGTCCCCGATGCGCCGAAACCGTTGCAGGACTTCTTCGCATCGATTGAAACACCACCGGATTGGGTTGATCCGGAGGCGCTGAGGGTTGGGCAGCAGGTACTGCGACGCGGCGGAGCTGACGGCATGTACATCGCTCGCGATGTCGCACTGCTCGGTGGCTACCAGTTCTCCGGGTTCAATCAGACGCTGCTGCGCACCGGCGCGCTGGAGAAGGGGTCGAACCAGCGGTTCGCCGAGACCATGCGGTGGGGCCTCGACGTCATCGGCGAAGGTTCGCTCGACCCTTTCGGCGCCGGGTACCGATCCACCGTCCATGTCCGGTTCGTGCACGCCATGGTTCGCCGGCATGTCGGGGCCCTACCGGACTGGCGGCCCGACCGATGGGGGGTGCCGATCAACCAAACCGATATGGCGGCGACGTTGATCGGCACACTGGTCGTCCCACCGCTGGGTGCGCTGGGGATGGGGGTCCTGGCCACGCCCCGCGAGTTGAACTGCGTGGCACATCTGACGCGTTACGTGGGTTGGTTGATGGGGGTTCGGGACGAATGGTTGCCGCGGTCATTCCGCGACGCGATCCGCATCCTGTACCACACCTCCACCGCACTCGCGCTACCCGACGAAACCACTCGGATGCTGTCGACGCCGATGGCGGCGGATCCACTGTCCTGGCACTACCGCAGAGCGAGACGACTCCGGCGTCGACTGGCGTGGGCTCAGCACCTGTCGGTGACCACCGCGTTTCTCGGACCGCGGACGATGAGGGCCTTGGGCCTGCCGACGTACATGCCACCGTGGTATCCGATGATCAGAATTCCGGTCAACGGCGCACGCAGCCTGGCCGCGTGGACGCTGCCGGGCGGTGCGCGCCGCGCTGCTGATCGAGGCTTACGAGAACAGGAGTCCTTCTTGCGCACGATCATCGGCGACACGGAGGCGATCATCGGCGCTTCCGTGACTCACGTGCATGAGGTACCTGAACCCGCCGACCCCCGGTGACGTCGACTGATGATCGTCCGCCGTCGGCTTTCCATACCAGACAGTAGGGGTGTTTTGCCTGGTCAGCCTGGGACCTAGGGCTCTCGCAAGTCGGACATCACAGCGGGACCATAGTGTTATGTACCGCACACGATTCGCCGACGACCTGGCCCCCGGAGACCGTATCGCCATCGAGAACTGGCACGGTACGGTGCGCAAGAACTGTAAACACGGCACCAATGACCGACTGATCGAGCTGGTGATGAGTTCGGACAACCGCAATCAGATCGTGCTGAAGGCGGGCGAGGTCGTCGAGGTCCTCTGACCGCCCCGCTCAGGCGGCGAGTTCGGCGAACAGTGCCTCGTTGTATTCGAAGGCCCGGACTGCTTCGTCGAGGAGTCGCCGGTGAGCGGCATCGTCGATGGGCAGTCCGTCGAGCGCGTCGCGGTAGCCGTCCTTGTACCGCTTGAGTTTGTCGATGCCGTCGAAGGCGTAGAACGTCAGCGAGTTCTTATCGATGCCGTAGTGCGCGATCATCCGGCTCTTGATCACCTGACCACCGCTGAGATCGCCGAGGTACCGCGTGTAGTGGTGTGCGACGAAGCGGGCGGGATCGTTACGGGTGTCATCGATGGCTTCGACATAACGAGCCACGGCGGGAAGCGGTTCGACAGCGTCGATGTCGACACCGAGCGAGTCCAGATCAGCGGCGAGGCTGGGCAGGCGGCGCAGCCGTTCGTCGAAGATCGGTGCGACGACGGGGCGGGCCTCGTCGGAGCTGTTGAGGTCGTCGCCGACCGCCTCGAGCGCTCGGTAGACGAAGTACAGCTGAGCTGCGAGAGTCCGGTAGGCCCGCGCGTCGAGACGGCCCGACATCAGGTCGCCGATGAAATCGGAACCTTCGGCGCGCTCATGCGCCTGCGCGGTCGCATCCCGGAGGCTCGCTGAGATGGACGGCTGTTCGCCCAGAGTAACGCTGCTCATAGTGTCACCACAGATACCAGCAGAAGGCCGCTCCCGAAAGGCTGGGACGCGAACTGGCGACAACATCACAACTCACGCCGCCACCAGTTTCACCACGAGCGCCCGATGATCGGAGCCGGCCACGAAATGTGTGCGGACCGACGTCGCGACGAATCCCTTGGTGATCACATGGTCTATTGCCACGACCGGCCGGTTGCCGAGCCTGCCGTTGGTCGGGTACGTCGGCAGGAAGCCCGACCCGGCCTGTTCACCGGCGTCGGCGTACCCGTTGCGCAGGATTCCGCGGAATCGGGCCTGATCCCAGGTCGCGTTGTAGTCCCCGATCGCGATGACCGGTCCGTCACCGAGCGCGTGCAGGTGTTTCCGGATGGCGTCGGTGTCGTTCACCCAGTCCTGCGCATCCCCGGTGGGCGCGGCCGGATGAATCACCAGCACCCTGGTGCCACGCGCGCCGGGCAGGTCGGTGACTGCCCGCAGATTCTTGAAGGCGGTGTCATCCAGGACGCCGTGGCCGCGCAGCGGGGTCCGGCTGAACAGGGCCGACCCGGCTGCCGCGGCGAACGGGACCACCTCGGAATGCTCGTACGGCAGGCGTTGAGCGATACCGCTGACCCGGGCCCTGTCGAGCCAATCGGTGGTCACTTCCTGCAGCGACAGGATGTCGGCGCCGCTGTCACGGACGAGCGCCTCGACCGCGCCCAGGTCGGCATGCCCTTTGAGCAGATTGACCGAGACCACGGTGATCGACTGACCTTCGGGCGCGTCGGCACTCACCACCAGCGGAACCTGAGTGTGCACGAGCGCCGCCGCGGCGAGGACTGCGACTCCGGTGGCCATCCACTGCCTGAGACCGGCAAAGATCACCACGGGTATGAACGCGACACCGACGAGGAACGGCACACCGCTGGTGAGCGCAATCAACAGCGGCCCGCGGAACGGCACGTAGTGCAGGAGCACCGCGATGAGCGTGACCCCGACCATCAGGCCGGCCGCGCCGAGGACCGCCAACTGCAGCGCGCGCCAGATCAGGCCCCGCTCCTTCTCAGCCACCGAATACTTTGCGGACGACGACCTTGGCCCGGCGAGTGACCCGCAGGTAGTGCTCGAGGAACTCGGCTCCCTCGTCCTCCGCCCAGCCGGCCGCGTACGCGATCTGCCGCAGTTGCTGGCCGGGACCGGGAAGCTGGTCGACGGGCTTGCCGCGCACCAGGACAAGCGCGTTGCGCGCTTTGGTCGCGGTCAGCCACGCCTCCTTGAGCAGGGCCACGTCGTTCTCGCCGAGCAACTCGACCGACCCGATGGCGTCGAGAGATTCGAGGGTGGACGTGTTGTGCAGTGCCGGGTAGCGGTGCGCGTACTTGAGCTGGAGCAACTGGACGGTCCACTCGATGTCTGCGAGTCCGCCACGGCCGAGTTTGGTGTGCGTCATCGGGTCGGCGCCCCGCGGGAGCCGTTCGGAGTCCACACGTGCCTTGATACGCCGGATCTCTTTGACCGCCTCACCCGACACCCCGCCCTCGGGGTAGCGGATACGGTCGGCCATGTGCAGGAACGCGATACCCAGATCGTTGTCACCGGCCACCTGGTGCGCGCGCAGCAGCGCCTGGATCTCCCACGGTAGCGCCCACTGGTCGTAGTAGGCGGCGTAGGACGCCAAGGTGCGCACGATCGGACCGTTGCGTCCCTCGGGGCGCAGCCCGGTGTCCACTTCCAGCGGCGGATCCTGGCTGGGTGAGCCGAGCATGGTGCGCACGTTCTCGGCGACCGTCCTGGCCCATTTGACGGCGGTCTCCTCATCGACGCCCGGTTCGGGGTCGCAGACGAACAGGACGTCGGCATCGGAGCCGTAGCCGAGCTCTCCCCCGCCGAGCCGGCCCATACCGATGACGGCCATTCTCGCGGGTGCCGGTTCCTCGCGCTGCCGGACCGATTCGTCGATGACAACGGAAAGTGCGGCGTTGAGTACGGCCGCCCACACCGACGACAACGCCGCGCACACCTGCGGCACATCCATCATGCCGAGGATGTCGGCGGAGGCGATGCGGGCCAGTTCGGCACGCCGGTGCGAACGGGCGACGGCGACGGCACGTTTGAGGTCACGCTGACGCACTGTCGAGGCGATGAGGCCTTTGGCGACATCCTCGGGTTGCTGTTCACACAGCTTGGGCCCGTGAGAGCCGTCGGAATACAGCCGGATCGTCTCGGGCGACCGCATCAGCAGATTGGCGATGAACTCGGAGGTACCGAGCAGCTTCATGAGCCGTTCGGCGACGACGCCGTCATCACGCAGCAGCCGCAGGAACCAGTCCTGGTCGACGAGTTCGTCGCACAGGTTGCGGTAGTTGAGCAGACCGGCGTCGGGGTCGGGGGTGCGGCCGATCAGTTCGAGCAACTGCGGCAGGATCAGCAACTGGATCTGCCCGCGGCGGCCCGCCCCCGATGCGAGGGCCCGGATGTGGCTGAGTGCCCGGTCGGGTTTGGCGTAGCCCAGGGCCGCGAGCCGTCGCTGAGCAGCCGCGCTGCTCAGCGTCAGTTCGTCGGCGTTGAAGTGGATGACCGATTCGAGCAGCGGACGGTAGAACAGTTTCTCGTGCAGCCGCCGGATCCGCAGGCTCTGGTGCCGGATCTCTGCGCGCAGCACTTCGGTGGCGCTCTTGTCTCCTTGGCGCCGGATGTGCGCGGCCCGCGCGAGCCAGCGCATGTTGGGTTCGTCATCGAAAGCGGGCAGCAGATGCGTGCGGCTCAGTTTCTGCAATTGCAGCCGGTGTTCGAGCAGGCGCAGGAACTGGTAGGAGGCGCTGAGGTTGGCACCGTCGTCGCGCCCGACGTAGCCGCCGGCGGTGAGTGCGGCCAGAGCGTCGACGGTCGCCTGTACCCGCAGCTTCTCGTCGACGCGACCGTGCACCATCTGTAGCAGTTGGACGGCGAACTCGACATCGCGCAGACTGCCACTGCCGAGCTTGAGGTTTCGATCCCGAAGCTCTTCGGGCACAAGTGATTCCACGCGACGGCGCATCGCCTGCACTTCGGGCACGAAGTCGTCGCGTTCGGCGGCGTGCCACACCATCGGGTTGACGGCGTCGTAGTATTCGCGGGCCAGTCCCATATCGCCGGTCATCGGCCGTGCCTTGAGCAGCGCCTGGAACTCCCAGGTCTTGGCCCACCGCTTGTAGTACGCCAGATGCGATTCGAGTGTCCTGGTGAGTGCGCCGGCCTTTCCTTCGGGGCGCAGCGCGGCATCGACCTCGAAGAACGCGAGCGTGCCCACCCGCATCATCTCGCCGGCGATCCGCGCGGATTTGCCGTCGGCGGGTTCGCTGACGAACACGACATCGACGTCGCTGACGTAGTTGAGTTCCCGGGCGCCACATTTGCCCATCGCGATGACGGCCAGTCGCACCGTGATCGGTTTGTCGCCGAACACCTCCCGGTAGGCGACGGCCAGCGCACCGGTCAGCGCGGCGTCGGCGAGGTCGGCCAGGTAGGCACCCACATTCGGGAACCACATGACCGGCTCGTCCTCGACGGTGGACGCGACGTCGTGCGCCGCCAGCTCCAGCAGGAGATTGCGGTATGCGATCCGCAGCGCCACAACCGATTTGGGCCCGGTGATGGCAGCTCGGTAGACGAGATTTCCTTTCGCGACTTCTTCGGGTTCGGGCTGCGCGCCGACCGAGGCGAGCATCTGCCGGAACAGTTCGTCGCGGTCGGGCAGTTCGTCGGACAGGAGTCGGCGCCAACTCGACGTTTCCGCCACGAGGTGGTCACCGATGGCGTCGGACGATCCGAGAACGCCGAACAGCCGACCCCGAAACGCCTTGTTGGTGCGGATTTCGGCGTCGATCTCGGCCCACTCCGCCCCTACCGCATCGTGCATCCGGATCAGCGCCCGCAACGCCAGGTCGGCGTCGGGTGCCCGGGACAGCGACCACAGCACGTCGATCGACTTCTCGTTGCTCCAGCCCAGCGCGGCGAGATCGGCCGCTGCGGAACCGTCGAGTAGCCCGAGGCGGCCAGCGCTGGGCACGCTGGCGCGCCCGTACAAGGTACTCACCCCTGAAACGGTAGCCGGTCGGCGTGACCGATCTTTACAACGGCAGGTAGTTGCGCAGTTCGAAAGGGGTGACGTGGCTGCGGTAGTTGGTCCACTCGGTCCACTTGTTACGCAGGAAGTAGTCAAAGACGTGCTCACCGAGGGTTTCAGCGACGAGTTCGGACTCTTCCATGGCGACAAGGGCTTCGGCGAGGCTGCCGGGAAGTTCCTTGTAGCCCATGGCCCGGCGTTCGGCCGGGGTCAGCGCCCAGACGTCGTCCTCGGCCTCATCGGGAAGTTCGTAATCCTCGGTGATCCCCTTGAGCCCGGCGGCCAGCAGGACCGAGAACGCGAGGTAGGGGTTGCACGCGGAGTCGACGCTGCGGATCTCGACGCGGCGTGAGGACACCTTGTTGGGGGTGTACAGCGGAAGCCTGACGAGCGCGGATCGGTTGGCGCGTCCCCAGCTGGCGGCCGTCGGCGCTTCGCCACCGTGGATAAGTCGTTTGTAGCTGTTGACCCACTGGTTGGTGACGGCGCTGATCTCGTTGGCGTGGTGCAGGATTCCGGCGATGAACTTCTTGCCTGTGTCGGACAGCTGCATGGGGTCGTCGGGGTTGTGGAAGGCGTTGGTGTCGCCTTCGAACAGGCTCATGTGGGTGTGCATGGCCGAGCCCGGGTACTCGCTGAACGGTTTGGGCATGAAGGTGGCGGAGCTGCCTTCGGAGATGGCGACCTCTTTGATGACGTAACGGAAGGTCATCACGTTGTCGGCCATGGAGAGGGCGTCGGCGTAGCGCAGGTCGATCTCCTGCTGACCGGGGGCGCCCTCGTGGTGGGAGAACTCGACGGAGATACCCATCGATTCGAGGGCTTCGATGGCGTGCCGGCGGAAGTGCGGTGCGGCGTCGTGGACGGCCTGATCGAAGTAGCCGCCGCTGTCAGCGGGGGTCGGGGGGGTGCCGTCGAGCGGTGCGTCCCTGAGGAGGAAGAACTCGATCTCGGGGTGTACGTAGCAGCTGAAACCGAGGTCGGCGGCACGGTTGAGCCCGCGGCGCAGCACGTGGCGCGAGTCGGCCCAGCTGGGGGTGCCGTCGGGCATCGCGACGTCGCAGAACATGCGGGCGGAGTGGTGACGGCCGTTGGAGGTGGTCCACGGCAGGATCTGGAAGCTCGATGGGTCCGGCTTGAGGACGGTGTCCGCTTCGGAGACACGGGAGAAACCTTCGATGGCCGAGCCGTCGAAGCCGATGCCCTCGGTGAAGGCGCCCTCGAGTTCGGCGGGGGCGATCGCCACTGATTTGAGATATCCGAGGACGTCGGTGAACCACAATCGAACGAATCGGATGTCACGCTCTTCGAGGGTCCGGAGCACGAATTCCTTTTGGCGATCCATGCCATCGGACAGTAGGAGCCGCCTGTTAAATCCGTGTTACATTCACAATTCCGATGCGATAACCTGCAACTTTGCTAAAGAAATCTCAATATATAAGACGCAGGTCGCATAGTCGGCTCACTGTCACGACACAGCCGTGTGAGATCGCCGGCCGTCGCCGTGGACGTCGCGATGTGAGTAAAACCACAGGGCGGTCGGGTGCGAACGAACGCTCGGCAGGTGGAGAATACGTGTTGTCCTACCCGCCCGGGTACCTGCGCGACGCAGGACTCGAGGAACGAAATGAGACAACGATGTCCGAAACCTCGGTCTACGGTGCTGCCTCCACCACCCCTGCCAAGCCCCGCCGCGCGATGCGTGTGCACCATCTCGCGCAGATGAAGGCCGACGGCGAGAAGTGGTCGATGCTCACCGCCTACGACTACTCCACCGCCCGCATCTTCGACGACGCCGGCATCCCCGTCCTGCTGGTCGGCGATTCGGCCGCCAACGTCGTCTACGGCTATGACACCACCATCCCGGTCACCCTCGACGAGATGATCCCGCTGATCCGCGGCGTCGTCCGCGGCGCCCCGCACGCACTGGTCGTCGCCGACCTCACGTTCGGCAGCTACGAGGCCGGCCCGCAGCAGGCCCTCGAATCGTCGATCCGCATTTTCAAGGAGACCGGCGCCCACGCGGTCAAGCTCGAAGGCGGCGAACGCGTCGCCGACCAGATCGCCACACTCACCGCCGCCGGCATCCCCGTCGTCGCACACATCGGTTTCACCCCGCAGTCCGTCAACGGACTCGGCGGTTTCCGCGTCCAGGGCCGCGGCGACGGCGCCGACCAGCTCATCGCCGACGCCATCGCCGTCCAGGAAGCCGGCGCGATCGCCGTCGTCATGGAGATGGTGCCCGCCGACCTCGCCGGCCAGATCACCCGCAAACTGACCATCCCCACCGTCGGCATCGGCGCCGGCAACGAAACCGACGCCCAGGTCCTCGTCTGGCAGGACATGGCCGGTTTCACCCACGGCCGCACCGCCAAGTTCGTCAAACGCTTCGCCGACGTCGGCGGCGACCTCCGCAAGGCCGCCGAACAATACGCCGACGAGGTCCGCCGAGGCGTCTTCCCCGGCCCCGAACACTCCTACTGAGTCTCTGAATATTGCTGCTGCCGGCCAACCAGGAATGTCAGAACCCGTCGGTATGGTCCTGGTGTGACGACCCCGGAACCGAACGGCCAACCACACGACGCGCTCTTCCGGCTGGTGTTCGGCGACCCCGACAACACCGCCTCCGAGTTACGGTCGGTGCTACCACCACGCCTCACCGCCCGCATCAACCTCGACAACCTCCGACCGCAACCAGGAACGTTCGTCGACCCCGAACTACAGCACCGCCACATCGACCTGCTGTTCCGGACGACCACCGACAACGGCGACGCCTACCTGTACCTACTCGTCGAACACCAGCGCACATCCGACCCAGCGATGGCACTCCGGATGATGACCTACCAAACCCGCATCTGGGAACATCACCGCACCACTGCGGCCGCGGATGCACCGCTACCCCCGATCATCCCCGTCGTCATCTTCCAAGGCCCTCGCCGCTGGACCGCCGCCACCGACATCGCCGACCTCATCGACGACAACCTCAAAGCCGACGCCGGCGACCTCGTGCCCCACGTCAGTTACCTGGTCGACGACCTGACCACCCTCGACGACGCAGCACTACGCGCACGCCCCCTCACTCCGGCAGCCCGCATCACCTTCGTCGTGTTCACCAAAGCACCAGGCGACGACGACGTCACCACCTGGCTCGGCAAATGGTTCGACGACTTCATCCACGTGACAGCCCTGTGGAACCACGAAAGCCTGCTCAAGGGCATTTTCACGTATCTTCTAAAGACAAGCACCACACCCGCCGAACACCTGATCCAGTTCGCAACCACCCTCGGATCCGACGCGCAGGAGGCAGCCGTGACCACCGCAGAACAACTCCACGCCAAGGGCTATGTCACCGGGCATGTCGACGGACAGGCTTCACTGTTGGCGAACATGCTCGCCCTCAAGTTCGGCACCCTCAACAACACCACACGCGACCGCGTCGCTGATGCCACCGAGGAGCAGATCACGCTGTGGAGTTCCAGACTCGTTCAGGGCGCAAATACCCTCGACGACATCTTCCGCAATTGATATCAACGGACTGGCCTGTTCCCCGGTGATCCGGTCCGGGGAACACGCCACCATCGCGCAAGATCGACAGGGTCCCAACGCAATACATGTCCGGTCCGAAAGTGCCTCGGAGACAGGCCCAGCGGTCTGATCGTCGCGATTTCTCGACGCCCTAAACCAGCCATAAGCCCGAAGACAGTCTCGTGCCCGATACCGGGCGAAGGGTTTCCGCGTACGACCAGACGACCGGATCGGGCTTCCACTCCCACCGCGAATCGTCGCGCATGCTCACCTCGATCACAGCGGCGACCTCATCCGGGTCGCAACCATACAGCCCCGACGACCACGGTCTGTTCGCCTCCACGATGAACCACCCTCGGCGGGTCCGATCCCACCCGATGTCGAGGACGAGTGCTCGCGGGCTTGACCCGGCAAGTGCGACAGCGAAGTCGCGTGCCACTGCATGTGCGTCGGCATAACGGGACCATGAGCGCCCAGCACTGTGGTCCGCCACGCCGTCCACCAGATAGGGAGACCCGGTGACCGCATCGCCATCCACGACGAAGAACCGGAACTCAGCGGCAAAGTCCATGATCGTATTCGTCCACTGAACCGATACGCCACCCAGTTCCGGGTTCGTCACGACTACGCCTGCGATTCGATCCCTCGTCCACTGGCTGGGAGGCAGGGCAGGGTGCTTCAATTCGGCGGGTTTGAGCCAGACCGAGCCTCGATCCCATACGGCTCGACTGTTGATGAGTTCGGCGAGGGTGCAGTTGTGGACGACTCGGCCGGTGAACTCGGTGGGTAGACCCGACATCCACTGGGCACCAGCGCTGGACGGGGTGAAGTCGTCGCGTGCGGCAAGCATCGAGCAGGCGTACCGACCCGCACCCCAGAAAAGGAATCCCGGTTCAAGGTCGTCGGGAATGCCCTGACCGTAGCTGTAGTAGACCCGGTATCGCGGGTGGTCGAGTAGCGGACCGAATTGCGCAGCATCGCTGACGCTCTGGCCGAACATAACCAACTGTTGCATGCCCTCAAGCTATCCCGGGGCCGGAGATCGCAACCGTATCTCTTGCGAGGTCGCTGGGCTCTCGTTTACGTCACCAGCACCGCAGACCTCGCCCAAATCGCACACCCCCGTAGGCGCCTGCCCCGGTCCGACGATCAGCCATGAATAGCCCGACAACCAGTCCACGTGGGCTGCCCTCCAGGATCGCCAAGGAATGAATGTCAGAACCCGTCGGTATGGTCCCCGGTGCGACAACCCAGGAACCGAACGGCCAACCGCACGATGCGCTCTTCCGGCTGGTGTTCGGCGACCCCGACAACGCCGCCTCCGAACTCCGGTCGGTGTTGCCACCACGCCTCACCGCCCGTATCGACCTCGACAACCTCCGACCGCAACCAGGAACCTTCGTCGACCCCGAACTACGACACCGCCACATCGACCTGCTGTTCCGGACGACCACCGACAACAGCGACGCCTACCTGTACCTACTCGTCGAACACCAGCGCACATCCGACCCAGCGATGGCACTCCGGATGATGACCTACCAAACCCGCATCTGGGAACATCACCGCATCACCGAAGGAACCGCGGCCTCGGCGCCACTGCCGCTGATCATCCCCATCGTCATCTACCAAGGCCACCGCCACTGGACAGCCGCCACCGACATCGCCGACCTCATCGACAACGACCTCAAAGCCGACGCCGGTGACCTCTTACCCCACGTGCGTTACCTCGTCGATGATCTGACCCTCCTCGACGACGCGGCTCTACGCGCACGCCCCCTCACCTCCGCAGCCCGCATCACTTTCGTGGTGTTCGCCCGGGCTCCCGGCGACGACGACGTCACCACCTGGCTCGACCAGTGGTTCGACGACTTCATCCGCCTGACGGCCCTGTGGAACCACGAACGCCTGCTCAAAGGCATTTTCACGTATCTTCTAAAGACAAGCACCACACCCGAAGAACACCTGATCCGGTTCGCAGGCACACTCGGACCCACCGCACAGGAGGCAGCCGTGACCACTGCAGAACAACTCCATGACCGGGGCTACGCCACCGGGCAGTCGTCGCTCCTGACGAACATGCTCGCCGTCAAGTTCGGTGCGCTCGACAACGACACCCACGACCGCGTCGCACATGCCACCCAGGAACAGATCACGCTGTGGAGTTCCAGACTCGTTCAGGGTGCCGAAACGCTCGACGACGTCTTCCGCAGCTGACACCAATGGACGAGCACCACCCCGCCGGCGCCGGCCCACCACAACTGCGCCGCACCGCCGGCGAGGTCTTCGATCTCATCGAGAAGCAGACCAGCGGCCACCTGACGCTTGCCGCGGCAGCCGACGCCGTGCGTGCCGAACGCGAAGTCGCTGACCCGAGCGCCCTCGTGGACCACAGCGACACCACAAGCAAACAAGGCGAGCCGATTCGCGACGGCGCTCGGACCTCCCGCACAGGAATTGCGATGACCACTGCCGAACAACTGCACCTCGCCGGACGAGCATCGCTCCTGACGAGCATGCTCACCGTCAAATTCGGCGCCCTCGACAGCGACACCCGACGCCGTGTCGCACACGCCACCGGGGAGCAGGTCTGGCTCTGGGCTTCCAGACTCGCCCAGGACGCAGCAACCCTCGACGACATCTTCGATAGTTAGCGGGACAGAAGACGTCACCAAAGCTCACTGACTGCAACGGATCCCAGTGTAGATAGAAGACTTGCGCGCGGCACGTCGTCGGCATCCACGGGCCAGTATCCGGCATGTCGCCCATACGGCCGATTGCCCAACGGTTCTCCCCTGGTCCATCCTGACCAGCGACGCGACAGGAGAACCCCACACATGACGACACCCCCCCCCCAACAGCTGGGGGACAATCCACCTGCTGAGGTAGGCAACCAAGAGAGCTGGCCGACATGGCCGTTCCTCTTAGTCCTGATCGGGGCGACACTTTGGTGGCCGGTCAATCCGTTGAGCAGAATGATATGGACACTGATCGATGATTTCACACCAATCTTCGATATCGTACCGAGTTTCGTATGGAGAATCGCTCCGTATACGTGCCTAGTCGTCGCCCTGATTTCTGCTGGAAGCCTGATCAAGGTCCAATTGGCACGGACACGCAATGTTACAGAACGCAATAATCCCAGTACTGGTAGTGTATGGCCATATATCGCGACACTGATCGCCGTTTTAGTCACAACCGCGGTTAACGTAGTCAGATCCCTGAACGAAGCGCTGGAAGAACTGTTTTTCAGTTCATTGTATGCGCTATGGGACAGGGACTGGGAGAGATTTCGACACGGCGATTGGTGTTTTGATGACAGCAGTGGCAGGATTGATTGTTACGCCACACTCGAGCTAACTGAGCTCTCCTGGAGCTCGGACGAAAGGTCGCTACAAATACAAATAGTGGTCTTCTTTTTCACTATCAGCAGCATTGTCGCAGCAATGATCGTCCGCACCAACGTGAATCGACAGAACGCCGCCGCGGAGCCAGTCGGCGAACCAGCTCCCATCGGTCATACCCCAGACGGCCAACCGATCTACCCGATTGTCGGCTACACCCCGGACGGTCAACCGGTCACCGCGGACCGCGTCGTAGGATTGCGGCCGACCCCCGGTGGCACCAACTCAATGGCGATCGTCGCCCTGATCATGGGTTTGACCGTCGCCCCGCTGGGAATCGTCTTCGGGCATATCGGGTTGTCGCAGATCAAACGGACCGGGGAGGGTGGCCGCGGACTCGCGATCGCCGGATTGATACTGGGCTATATCGGCCTGGCGGCGTCGATCATCCTTATCATCTTCTACGCGTCACTACTCAACGGGGCATATTAGCGATCACCACCAAGAATGCGTTTGAGATTGCGATGAATCCCGGAATCCGGGACCAGCAGCAACCTCAAATCATTTCTTTCATCCGTATCGACACAAACGTACGGCGACGACTGTCGAACGTATCGGTCGCACACTTGCTACGATGCGCTACATGGATTCGATCACCCATCGCGAGATGCGCAACAACAGCGCCGAGGTGCTGCGTCGTGTCGAGGCGGGCGAATCGCTGCAGGTGAGCAACCATGGCCGCCCGGCGGCACTGATCGTGCCGGTCGGCAACGATCCGCTCGACGCCTCCATCGCAGCCGGAACCGCCCGCGCGGCCCGCACGAGCGTGGCTTCGATCGCGACGATTCGGCGGACCACCGCCACCATGTCGTCGGCAGCAATTATCGAGGATGTACGCGGACGATGGTGACCGCCTACCTCGATACGTCGGCAGCAATGAAGTTGGTGGTAGACGAACCGGAGTCCGAAGCACTCGTGACCGAGCTGACGACAACGTCCGACCGTAAGCTCGCCGCGTCGTGGCTATTGCACACCGAACTGCACTGCGCCGCGGGCCGGAATCCCGCCGTGATCCCGATCGATTCCATCACCACCGTTCTCGACGCGGTCATCCTCGCCGACATCACCCGAGGTGACCTGATCTCAGCCGGCACCCACGCTCCCCTGCGGTCCAACGACGCCATCCACCTGGCAACTGCTCTCCGCCTCGGCGTCGACGAGTTGTTCACCTACGATGCCGAACTCGCACGAGCGGCAACGGCTGCCGGGATTCACGTAGTCGCGCCCGAATAGGGCCAGTGACGACCACCGCGGAACAACCAAAGATCGCACGTCATCGGCGACCGGAGAGACCACGAACCCGGCATGTCGCCCATACGGCCGATTGCCCAACGGTTCTCCCCTGGTCCATCCTGACCAGCAACGCGACAGGAGAAACCCACACATGACGAGCCCCCCAACGTTTGGGGAGCAATTCGGCCGCTGAGGTAGCGCGCCAAGAGATCTGGCCGACATGGCCATTCATCCCAGTCCCAGTCGGGGTCGATCGATAGTGGAACTACTATTCCCGCTGCTCCTCGTCGCCCTGGCAATCGCAGCCGTCCTCAACGTAAGGAAGGTCCGGCGTGCACGAGCGGCACCACCCGAACCACCCACCCCCATCGCCCACACCCCCGACGGCCAGCCGATCTATCCGATCGTCGGCTACACCCCCGACGGCCAACCGGTCACCGCGGACCGCGCCGTCGGATTTCGACCGGCGTCCAGTGGTACGAATTCGATGGCGGTTGTCGCGTTGATCATGGGATTGACCATCGCCCCGCTTGGGATCATCTTCGGGCACGTCGGGTTGTCGCAGATCAATCGGACCGGGGAAGGTGGCCGTGGCCTCGCGATCGCCGGTTTGATCCTGGGCTACCTCGGCCTGGCGGCCTGGATCGCACTGATCATCTTCTACGCCTCGCTATCCAACGGCCCGTACTGACGGAGTAATCATCTGAGCTGATTCATCAGCACCACCGCATGAGCCCGTCAACCGGTCCGGTGATCAGCCACGACCGACTCCGACAGCCGGGTTTCGTGGGCTCGCGCTCTACGATCGATCAGGAATGTCAGAACCCGTCGGTATGGTGCGCTGTGTGACAACCCAGGAACCGAACGGCCAACCACACGACGCCCTCTTCCGGCTGGTTTTCAGCGACCCCGACAACGCCGCCTCCGAACTCCGGTCGGTCCTGCCGCCACGTCTCGCTGCCCACATCGACCTCGCCAACCTGCAACCACAACCAGGAACATTCGTCGACCCCGAACTCCGGCACCTGCACACCGACCTGCTGTTCCGCACCACCGCCGGTGACCGCAACGCCTACCTTTACCTGCTCGTCGAACATCAGCGCACATCAGACCCGTTGATGGCACTGCGGATGATGATCTACCAGACCCGCATCTGGGAGCATCACCGCACCGCTGACCCGACAACCGCCTCGACCGGACCGCTGCCGCTGATCATCCCGATCGTCATCTACCAAGGCCCCCGCCGCTGGACCGCCGCCACCGACATCGCCGGCCTCATCGACGCCGACACAGAACTCAAAGCCGACGCGGGTGACCTCATGCCGCGTGTGCGCTACTTCCTCGATGACCTGACGACCATCGACGACGTGGCCCTGCGGGCACGCCCCCTCACCCCAGCAGCCCGCATCACGTTCGTTGTGTTCACGAAAGCGCCAGGCGACGCTGATGTCACCACCTGGCTCGGCCAATGGTTCGACGACTTCATCCATCTGACGGGCCTATGGAACCACGAACGGCTGCTCAACGCGATTTTCACGTATCTTCTAAAGACAAGCACCACACCCACCGAACACTTGATCCGCTTCGCAGGAACACTCGGACCCACCGCGCAGGAGGCAGCAGTGACCACCGCAGAACAACTCCACGCCAAGGGCTTCATCGAAGGCCGAGCAGAAGGACGAGAAGAAGGACAAGCCGAAGGCCGAGCCGAAGGCCAGGCACTAGGTCAAGCATCGCTGTTGACGGACATGCTCGCCGTCAAGTTCGGCACCCTCGACAACGACACCCACGACCGTGTCGCTCACGCCACCCAGGAGCAGATCACGCTGTGGAGTTCCAGACTCGTTCAGGGTGTAGAAACCCTCGACGAGGTCTTCCGCAGCTGACACCCATGGAACACATACCGCCCAGCCGGTGACGACGCGGACGCTACGGACGTGGATGGCCAGAACCCACCCGCCGCACAGGAGACACTCGCGACGACCGCAGAACAGCTCTACGTCAAGGGCTACGCTGAAGGATATGCCAAGGGGTACGCCGAAGGGCTTACCGAAACACAGGCATCGCTACTGACGTACATGCTCGCCGGCGAATTCGGCGCCCTCGACAACAACACCCGCCGCCGTGTGGCACACGCCACCAGGGAGCAAATCTGGCTATGGGCGTCCAAGCTCGCCCAGGGCGCAAAGACCCTCGACGACATCCTCGCCAGTTAGCCTCAATGTTTCGTGGGGTGGTGGTGCCGGGGGAGGCGTCCCGGATTGGTGGTCTGAGGACCGATTTCCGGGGTCAGGCCGTGACGGGTTTGCCGATGCGTCGGTGGACGTCGGGGTTCACGGCCCCGAGGGGGTTCCTTTCAGGGTGGGGGTCGGTGGCGGCTGTGTGGTCAGCCGGTGGCGGGTAGTCGTGTGAGGCGTTGTATGCCGTCGAGGAGCAGGGGTAGGTGCGGGGCGTGGCGGTCGAGTTTGAGGTGGTGTTGGCGGGCGTGAGGGGTGTGGCGGGCGGCGATGGAGAACAGTCGTAGCCGTAGGGTTTTGGGTTCCCAGCGCCGTGCGGGGTGGTCGGTGAGGGCGAGCATCTGCATCCATGCCAGCAGGTCTGCGGCGAGTTCGACTATGGCACAACAGATCTGATTCTGATCGAACCCTTTGAGGGGCAGATTCGTCAGGCCGCAGGCTTTGGCGGTGCGGATTCGGTCTTCGCAGCGGGCGCGGCGGCGGTGCCGTAGTTCCAACTCGGCCAGTTGCCCATGGCCGGTGTTGGTGGCAAAGGCGGTCAACCGCAGTCCGTCGTGGTCGGTGAACCGCAGCTGGGCACCGGGGTGCGGCCGTTCTTTGCGCACCAGCACCCGCATCCCGGCAGGCCAGCCCGACAGGTCCAGCACGCCGGTGAGTTCGGCTACCCAGGCACCCTCGCGCTGCACACCATCGGCGTCATAGGCCGGTGTCCAAGCCTGGGGCAACAGGTTGCTGATCTGGTCCGCCCAGGTGCCGGTGAGGCCGATCCCGACCGAATAGCCAAGGTGGCGGCGGGTCAGGTAGTCGAGGAACTCGTGGGTACCACCAGCGGAATCGGTGCGGATCAGGACTTTACGTCCGACCCGATAGCCGGTGGTCATCGGAAGCTGGGCCAGTGCCTGGCCGGTGACGGTGATGTGGTCGGCGGCGGTGTTCGCGCCGGCATTACCGGGCCGCAACAGCATGGCGACCGGTTCACCGGTGCCGCCGGCGCCGTGGTCGACGAACGCACACAACGGGTGAAAACCGAATCCCCGCTTGTAGGTGGGGGTGGCCTGTTCCTTCTCCGAATGTGCCCCGACCAGGGTGGCATCGAGATCGATGATCACCGGATGAGCGCCATCAGCCCCGTGATCGGGAGCCCCCGCACCCGCAGCTCGCCAGGCGTTCTGGCGGGCAGCCGCACGGGCGGTGTTGATCGCCGACAACACCGCTCTCACATCGGCGGCCAAGGTGGCGATCAGCCGTGACACCGTCGGATCCGAGGCCACCGGACCGAACACCTGTGGTCGTGACCGTAGCTGATCGATGTCGGCCAGACAGTCACCACCCACCGCCAACGACACCGCCAGATCGGTCAGGATCTTCCCCGGATCATGGGTGGCCGACGGTTTACGCCACCGTGTCAACGCCGTCGACAGTTCCCTACCCAGACCGGTCTTGGCGACCGCGGCCAGCAACAACGTCACCCCGGCCTGCGACACCACCCCGGCGCCGTCACCAGAAACACGCATCGACGGGTAGAACGACGTAGACTTACTCACCTGAATGGTGCTCCTCGATCATGAGAAATTCGGACCTTCGCAAGTCGAATTATCCCAGGTCAGGGCACCATTCTCTGATTACGACACGAAATCAGCATGAAAGGCCGAGGCTAAGCTCAATACCGTTCAGTTAGTGCGCACCGGCGTGTAGGTGGGTGGCCCTGCGGGTTGGGGCCAGTGCTGGTGGTGTGCTCGTTTGACGTGCCATTTGGTGTATTTGCGTTTGACGACGCGGGGGTTGCTT
>NZ_JAGQTN010000281.1 GCF_020438995.1 Gordonia sp. (in: high G+C Gram-positive bacteria) | reverse complement strand
TCTGATCTACTGAAACGTTCTACTGCAACATTCTTGCCAGTAGATGTTTCAGTTACCGACAAAGGACTTCGCGGTTAAACCGTTCAACACTCGAGCGATCAGGACCAGATTTGAGTGCCGTGACGAATGTCGGATCCCTCCTCCCAACGACTATGTATCGGCGGACTTGTGCTGCGCGGACGGCTCAGCCTGCGGACCAGGACTGCGGGCGGGATCAACAGCAGACTCGACCGCACCGGCGGAGTCGGTGCCCTCGTCGAAGGCCTGGTCGGCTTCGGGGTGGTCGGTGTCGAACGATTTGGGCAGCTTCTTGAGCTGGCTGTTCATCGACCAGATCAACAGCGCTGTGCCGATGAGCAGCAGGAGGATGATCAGCAGACCGAACGGCGAGGACTTGCCGAACTCGGGGCCCTCCGGATTGTCCGCGGCCAGCAACAGGGTGGCCGACTGGAGTGCGGTGGTCATCACGGGGTCTCGATTCCGGCGAATAGATCGGTCTCGGGGATCGAGGTCTGGACGCGGGTCTTGGCCAGCTCGAACTCCTCCGTCGGCCACAGCCGTCGCTGCCATTCGGTGGGCACCGCGAAGAACACCCCGTTCGGGTCGATCTGGGTGGCGTGCGCGCGCAACGCCTCGTCGCGGGCGGGAAAGAAGTCGTCGCAGGTGATCTGTGTGGTGACCCGGGCCATCAGATCGCCGCCGCGTGCGTCCCAGCGGGCGAGCCACTCCTTGAACGGGCTCTCCTGACCGTTCTTCTCGAACTCGTCGGAGAACGCCACCATGCGGGCCCGGATGAAACCATGCGTGTAGTACAGCTTCGACACCGTCCACGGATCACCCGCGTCGGGGAACGCGTCCGGATCGCCGGACCGCTCGTACGCCAGCATCGAGACCTCGTGACAGCGGATATGGTCGGGATGCGGGTAGCCGCCGTGCTCGTCGTAGGTGATCATGACGTGCGGACGGAACTCACGGACCACCTTGACCAGCGCCTCGCCGGACTCCTCGAGCGGGATGGTGGCGAACGAGCCCTCCGGCAGCGGGGGCAGCGGATCGCCCTCGGGCAGCCCCGAATCGACATATCCGAGCCAGGTCTGCTGCACACCGAGCGCGGCAGCGGCCTTGGCCATCTCCTCCTGCCGGACCTGCGCAATGTTGTCCTTGATTCCAGGACGATCCATCGCCGGGTTCAGAATGTCACCGCGTTCGCCACCGGTGAGGGTGACGACCAGCACCTCGTGGCCCTCGGCCGCGTACTTCGCCGTCGTCGCCGCGCCCTTGGACGATTCGTCGTCGGGGTGGGCGTGCACCGCCATCAGTCGGAGTCCGGACGGCCGCTCGAGATCAGTCACGCTTCCCTCGCCTTCAGCTACGTGTCTGGGCTCCATGGTAGGTATTGACGCGTGACTAGCGGACCCCGGGCCACGTACCCAGCCGAACGATCCCCTCAGAGCCGGCGTCGCTGGTTCATCGCCGGATCGACATTCGTGGTGATCGCCGGAGTGGCACTGGCGGTGTTCGCGTACTTCAAGTACTCCGACACCGACGTCAAGGGCGAGGTCACCGGCTACGAGGTCATCGACTCACAGACGGTGGCCGTGCAATTCACCGTGACCAGGTCCGATCCGTCACGACCGGCCGCCTGCGTGGTCCGCGGACGTTCCCTCGACGGCAGCGAAACCGGTCGCCGCGAGATCCTCATCCCGCCGGGCAAAGAGTCCCAGATCGGTTTCAAGACCACTGTCCGCACGTCGCAGCCACCCGTCATCGGCGAGGTGTTCGGGTGCACCACCACCATTCCCGCCTATCTGAAAGCAGATAAAGAGTGACAGAACCCACACAGCCCGGACCGGAAGAGTCTGGGCAGGTCGCGAACGCCGCACCCCACGGGCGTGCAGTCTTCGCGGCCGTACCGAGTCTGTACTTCCCGATGCTGATGGCCGCCTTCGTGGGCGTGATGCTGATCAGCAATATCACCGCCACCAAGGGTGTCGTCCTGTTCGACAGCTGGCTCCACATCAACATGGGGCCCATCGAGATGAACGGACTCGTCACCGACGGTGCGTTCTACCTCTTCCCTCTCGCATACGTCCTCGGCGACGTGATCAGCGAAGTCTACGGTTTCCGGGCCATGCGCCGGACCATACTCACCGGCTTCGCCGTACTACTCGTCGCGTCCCTGTGCTTCTGGCTGACCATCGAACTGCCTGCGGCCGACTTCTACGAAGGTCAGCAGGCGTTCCGCGACGTCGCCGGAGTGGTTCCCCAATTCCTGGCAGCCAGCCTGGCCGGTTACCTCGTCGGCGAGTTCCTCAACTCGTACGTCCTGGTCAAGATGAAGGAACGCACCGGCGAAGGCAAGCTCTGGGCGCGGCTCATCTCCTCGACTGTCGTGGGCGAACTGGCCGACACCATCGTGTTCTGTTCGATCGCAGCAACGGCGCTCGGCATCTCCACCTGGGGTGACTTCGTCAACTACACGGTCGTCGGGTTCGTGTGGAAGACCCTCGTCGAGATCCTCGTGATGCCGCTGACCTATCTGGTGGTCAACCGGCTCAAACTCGCCGAGCCGACATATCGTGAGGCGCTGCGCGCCCAGAGTCGTATGGCCTCACCAGCGGGGGCAAAAGCCATCTGAGTGGTTGCTCAGGTGTGCAGTTAGCCGCCGTTCTCGTGTGATCTACGTCCTGGAACCTGGTATGATGGTCGGATACACACGGCTCCGCGAGGGGTCGTGTTGCTGCATTTAGAGCAGTCCACATGCCCTGGAAGGGCGCACCGCGAGTTGGTGAGCGCCCTGTCGGGTGCGGACGACACAAAGGAGTGACCATGACCGACACCCAGGTGACCTGGCTGACCCAGGAGTCGCACGACCGCCTGAAGGGTGAGCTCGACTCACTGATCGCCAACCGCCCGGTCATCGCCGCCGAGATCAACGAGCGCCGCGAAGAGGGCGACCTCAAGGAGAACGGCGGCTACCACGCCGCCCGCGAGGAGCAGGGCCAGCAGGAGGCACGTATCCGCCAGCTGCAGGATCTGCTCAACAACGCCAAGGTCGGCGAGGCCCCGACACAGTCGGGTGTCGCGCTGCCCGGTTCGGTGGTCAAGGTCTACTACGACGGCGACGAGAGCGATTCGGAAACCTTCCTGATCGCCACCCGTGAGGAAAGCGGCAAGAACGGCGACATCGAGACCTACTCGCCGAGTTCCCCGCTCGGTGCCGCGCTCATCGACGCCAAGGTCGGCGAGTCCCGCGAGTACACAGTGCCCAGCGGCGCGACGGTCAAGGTGACCCTCGTGAGCGCCGAGCCGTACCACAGCTGACGCCCACCCAACAGCATACAAAGCGCACACGACGTGCGGTTGTTGCCAATAATCCGGCACCAACCGCACGTCGCGTGCGCTTGGTTGTCTGCCTGTCGAGTCGGACACCACTGACGTGTTTGTCCGAGTAGCCGTGTACAAATAGCTGACTCCACATCGAGCAACGGTTGCGGAGGGCCACTCGCAGTACTTCGACAAGTGCCGACTGACATAGCAACTGCAACCCTCGACTTCTCAGTCGACCAGCGTCAGTGAGGCGACAGCGGCGACGATGTCGTCCGCGAAACCGTGAGCCGCCTCGTCGCTGTCGGCATCGACAGCGACAGAGGGGTCGGGTCTGTTTCATTCCGGTAGTTGTCGTCGTAGTCGAATCGCAGGTCCCCGGAGTCGGATTGTGTCAGAAGCCCACAACGGACTCCATCCATGTAGACGGCCAGTGCATCAGCCATGCGCGTCGGCCTCGGCCGCTGGGTCGACTACGGCGTCGAAGGCGACGCCGAGTGCACCGGCAGGCGGCGGACATACTACCAAGTATAGTCAGGACTAAAGTCCCAAATTTGGGTTATTGGATCGTGACATGCAAGGAATCACACCCGGTCGCGGTAAGGTCTGAGCTGCATCTTTACGATACTTAACTTACCGTTTGGTAACAATTGGCGATGGTGTGGTGACCCGTTGATCGGTCTGGCGTTCATAGTGGTGGTGTTCGTCGCCACGACCGTTGTCATTGTCATCTCCGGCTTCACCCACCGCGACGAACCACACCAGGCGCCGGTCTCGCCGGCACTGCAGCCGGCACCCGCCGAACTGGTCGCGCTCCTGCCCGCTCACGTAGTCGAACGTGGCGTGGGCATGGTCGGATGCGGGCGCCTCTGATCGCCGGTGCCGTCGGCCGTGCCGACTTCGCGCACTGTCAGACCCGGTTACTACGCTGGACTGCATGCAGTTCGATGAGATCGCGGGTCTGCGCGGCAGCAGCGCCGCCTGGCGGCTGTTGCGCGCCGACAACGCGCCGCTGATCCTGTCGTTTCTCGGGCGGGTGTTCGTCGACGAGAACATCCGCGAGATCTCCGCATCCCACCTGGCATCGCTGCTCGACGACGAGTTGTACGCACTCAACAAGCGTCTCGGCGAGGGCACGTTCCCCAAGACCCCCAAGGCCTACCTCGACGACTGGTCGGCGCCCGCGGCCGGCTGGCTGCGCAAGTACTACATCGCCGACAGCGACGAGCCGCACTACGACGCCACGCCATCGGTCGAGCGGGCCGTAGCCTGGGTCAATGCGTTGCGCGAACGCGGATTCGTCGGCACCGAATCCCGCCTGAACACGGTGTTCGAGCTGCTGCGGCAGATCGTCTACGGCACCGAGACCGATCCGGAGATCCGCCTCACCGAGTTGCGCCGACGCCGCGCCGAGATTGACGCGGAGATCGACGCGGTCGAGCGCGGCGACATCACGGTCCTCGACGACACCGGCCGCAGCGATCGCTACCAGCAGTTCGCCGACATCGCACGTGCTCTGCTGTCCGACTTCCGCGAAGTGGAAACCAATTTCCGCGCACTCGACCGGCAGATGCGCGAACGCATCGCCACCTGGGGCGGCACCAAGGGTGAGCTGCTCGACGAGGTGGTCGGCAGCCGCAACCTGATCAGCGATTCCGACCAGGGCCGCAGCTTCCAGGCCTTCTACGATCTGCTCCTCTCGACCGACAGACTCGACGAGCTGACCGGACTCATCGGGCGGGTGCAAACCCTCGGCGTATCCGGCACCGACCCCAGGCTCGGCCATATCCACCACGACTGGCTCGACGCCGGTGGTCGCGCACAGGCAACGGTGCGGCAGCTGTCCGAACAACTGCGCCGCTTTCTCGACGATCAGGTGTGGCTGGAGAACCGCCGCGTGATGGATCTGCTGCGCGGGATCGAGACCACCGCGATCGCCGTGCGCGATCAGCGCACCGACGACTTCCGCCACGACATCGACGCCGCCGCACCGGCGATCGTCCTGCCGATGGAACGCCCGCTCTACCGGAAGCCCGCCGCCGCTTCGGTGGACAGTTCCGGTATCGCCGCCGGGCACGCCGAAGGATCGTCGGCGGCCCTGTTCGAGCAGGTGCACGTCGACCCGGCCCCACTCATCAAGAGCGTGCACAAGATCCTGCGCAAACAGCCGCAGATCACCCTCGGTGAAGTCGTCGCGACGGCTCCGCTGCGCCAGGGTCTGGCAGAGCTGGTCACCTACCTCGCACTCGATGACGCGGCGTTCGCGAAGACCTTCGATGACAATGCCACCGACACCGTGACCTGGTCCGACGACGACGGCGTGACCCGTACCGCCCGCATCCCGCGCGTGATCTTCACCCGCGCGGCCACCACGGCAGGAGTCGCCCGCCGATGAGCAGACCGGTCCCCCGCAACGAACTGAGCCTGCCGGTGGCAGTCACCGCCCTGATGAAGGGCGTGGTGTACCGCGACACTCACGAAACGGTGTGGCCGCATCTGCTCGGCCTGACCGCGCAGGTGTCCGACTACGTCGGCACGCTGGGCCTGACCGTCATTCTCGACGAGGCCGAAGGGTACGCCTACCTCAGGTCCAAGTCCGACGAGGATCTGGCCGAGCAGTCCATTCCCAGGCTCGTTCCACGACACCAGCTTTCATTGCACACCAG
Organism: Gordonia sp. (in: high G+C Gram-positive bacteria); assembly: GCF_020438995.1. Taxonomy (GTDB): domain Bacteria; phylum Actinomycetota; class Actinomycetes; order Mycobacteriales; family Mycobacteriaceae; genus Gordonia. Next base: position 5,972 of record NZ_JAGQTN010000281.1, on the reverse strand, counting down.
CTTGCTGCTGGCGCTGCTGCGCAAACGTCTGGCCGAATTCGACGCCTCCGACACCGGGACCAGACTCATCCTCGATGCCGACCAGATCACCGAGATGATGCTGCCGTTCCTGCCGCAGACCACCAACGAGGCACGCGCGGCCGACCAGATCGACACCGCGTTGCGCAAGGTCGCCGACCTCGGCCTGGTGCGGCGAATACCCAAGCAGGACAGGCAGTTCGAGGTGCGCCGGGTGATCAAGGCGTTCGTCGACGCGCAATGGCTCGCCGATCTCGACACCCACCTCGCCGAATATGCGCGGCTACTCACCGAAGGACGATGACGTGACCGGACTGTTCTCCGCGACCGAATTGCAGACCTCCGACACCAAGGCCGGTTTCCGGCTGCACACCTTTCAGGTGCTCAACTGGGGCACCTTCGACTCCCGGGTCTGGACGCTTCGGCTCGACGGCAACAACGGCCTGCTCACCGGCGATATCGGTTCGGGCAAGTCGACTCTCGTCGACGCGGTGACCACACTGTTACTGCCGGCCAACCGGGTCGCCTACAACAAGGCCGCCGGCGCCGACACCCGCGAGCGTGACCTGCGCTCGTATGTGCTGGGCCACTACAAGTCCGAGCGCAACGAGATGACGGGCACGTCGCGGCCGGTGGCCCTGCGTGGCACATCGAGCTATTCGGTGATCCTCGGAGTCTTCGTCAACGAGGACTTCGACGAGACGGTCACACTCGCGCAGGTCTTTTCGATGCGCAACGACGGCGGGCAACCGGAACGGTTCTATACCGTCACCGATCGGGCGCTCGACATCACCACCGATTTCACCGACTTCGGGACCGACCTCAAGATCTTGCGTAAACGCCTGCGCGCGGGCAAGACCCGCATCCACGATCATTTTCCCGACTACAGTTCCGACTACCGCCGGGCACTGAGCATCAAGTCCCGGCAGGCGATGGACCTGTTTCATCAGACGGTGTCGATGAAGGCGGTGGGCAACCTCAACGACTTCGTGCGCGAGCACATGCTCGAACCGTTCGACGCCGGTTCTCTCGTCGACGGGCTGGTCACCCATTTCCAGGACCTCACCGCCGCTCACGATGCCGTCGTGGTGGCCCGCCGCCAGCTCGAAGAACTCGCCCCCCTCCTCGACGACTACGACACCTACTCGGGCCATGTGGCGAAGGCGGAGCGGGCCAGGGCCCGCCGTGAGGCGCTCCGGTTCTATTTCGCCGAGCGGACCTGCGAGCTCCACGAGGCCGATATCAGCGCGTGCGATCGTGACCTGGGCAGTGCCGGAAGCGAACTCGCCGACGTCGACGACCAGCTCTCCGACTTGCGGGCACAGCTCGACCGGTTGCGGATCGAGCAGGCCGGACTCGGCGGCGATCAGATCGCCGCGCTCGAACAGCAGATCGCCGATTCCGAACGGCAGCGATCCGAACGGGCAGAACGGCACGCACACCACAGCGCACTCCTCGATGACGCCGGACTGCCGTCGGTGGCCGACCGCATTCAGTTCGACCAGCGACTACGCGAGGTGACGGCCACGATCGACTCGCTCGACGGCGAGATCAGCGAGCGGCGCAACGCCCTTACCGAACTCGGTGTCGACCGCAGAACTCTCGCCGACGACGGCAAGCGGGTGGCCGGGGAGATCGCGAGCCTGCGCGGGCGCACCTCCAATATCCCCGACCGCGACCTGCGTATCCGTGAACTGATCTGCGACGGAGTGGGCGCCGACGCCGCGTCGATCCCGTTCGTCGGCGAGCTGATCGGTGTCCGCGACGACGAAACCCGTTGGGAGGGTGCGGCAGAACGCGTCCTGCGTGGCTTCGGTCTGTCCTTGCTGGTGTCCCAGGACGACTACGATCGGGTGTCCGCGTGGATCAACGGCCATCATCTCGGCGGCCGGGTGGTCTATTACAAGGTGCCGCCGAAGGCGTCGCTGCACGGCGTGAGCACTCCCCCGCCGGGCGCCCTCGCCCACAAACTCGACATCAAGGAGGGACCGTTCTACGACTGGCTCGAACGCAGGCTGTACGAACGCGCCCGTCACATCTGCACCGAGACGCTCGAACAGTTCCGGACCGAGGAATTCGCGGTCACCACCACCGGGCAGATCCGTTCGGGCGGTGGCAGGCATGAGAAGGACGACAGATTCCGCGTCGACGACCGGCGCAACTATGTTCTGGGCTGGCGCAACGAGCAGAAGATCGCGGCCCTACTGGCCGAAGGACAGCGCATCCAGACCGAACTGAATCGCGTCGACACCGAGATCGGCTTGCACACAAAGCATCTGACCTCGATGGAGCGGCGCCGGGCCGCACTGGACAAACTGACGATGTTCACCGCGTTCGATGCCATCGACTGGATGTCGCAGGCGGCCAGGACCGCGACCCTGCGCGAGCGCAAGACCCAACTCGAACAGGCGTCGAAACAGCTTGCCCAGATCACCGCCGAGATCACCACCACCGGCGAGGCGATCGCCGCGGCGACGGGACGCCGGGATCGCCTGCTCGGCAGTATCTCCCGGCTCGAGGACGCACTGGCGCGGGCCACCGCCGGACGCGACGACGCGCGCGCGATCCTGGCCACCGACGACGCTGCCCGCCACCTCGATCATGCCGAGGCGATCGACGCCGCCGTCCACAAGTCCGTCGGCGGCGGGCGGCTCACCCTTGCGAGCTGTGCCACGCTGCAGGGCACTCTGGCCGCCGACCTCACCGACGAGGCCGAACGGCAGTCCGCGCGCGCCCAGACTCTGGCGACCCGGGTGGTCAACAAGATGTCGGAGTTCAAACGCAACCATCCGGTGCTGACCACCGAGATGGACGCCGATATCGCCGCGGCCGATGAATTCAACTCTCTGCGAAGGCGATTGGCCGACGACGACCTGCCCCGGTTCGAATCCGAGTTCAAGACCTACCTGAACACCAACGCGATCCGCGACATCGCGCACTTCAAGGCCAAACTCGACACCGAGGAACAGAAGATCCACAGCAAGATCGACACCATCAACGAATCGTTGGTCGGCATCGACTACAACCCGGGACGCTATGTGCGGCTCGAGGTCACCGGATCACCCAACACCGAGATCCGCGAGTTCCGCGAACGGCTGCGCCGATGCTCGGACGGCACCTTCGACGCCGATGCCGACGACCACTACGCGGAGGAGAAGTTCCTCGAGGTCAAAGCTCTCGTCGAACGTTTCCGGGGCCGCGAAGGCAGCACCGACATCGACCGTAAATGGACCCGATATGTCACCGACGTACGCAACTGGGTGAGTTTCGCGGCATCGGAACGCTTCCGCGACGACGACCGCGAGTTCGAGAACTACACCGACTCCGACGGCAAGTCGGGCGGGCAGAAGGAGAAGCTCGCCTACACAATCCTCGCCGCGTCGCTGGCGTATCAGTTCGAGCTCAAGTGGGGCGCAACCGCTTCCCGTGACTACCGGTTCGTAGTGATCGACGAGGCGTTCGGCCGCGGATCGGACGAATCCGCCCGCTACGCCCTGTCGCTGTTCCGCAAGCTCGGCCTGCAATTGCTGATCGTGACGCCGCTGACCAAGATCTACACGATCGAACCGTTCGTGTCGTCGGTCGGTTACGTGGAGAACCGGACCGGCAGCAACTCGCAGCTCCAATGCCTGACCATCGAGGAGTACCGCACGCAACGAGATCTGCGGGAGATGATCACGATCGTCGGCGACGACACAGGCACATGACCGGCTGGACCACCCCCGCCGATGTCACCGCGCGCCTGCGCAGACGCTGGGATCGTGGCGACTACCTCACCGCCGCCGCCCGCGGCGACAGGTTCGAGACGGTGGAGGTGCCGATCAGCGGACCACGGGCCGGCGAACTCGGTGAGCGGTTCGACGAGGTACGCGACTGGGTGACCACCTGGCACCGCGCCGCCCGGTCCCCCCACATCGAAGTGCTCACCAGGACGGTCGGTGGCCGCAAGTTCGGTGTCAACGAGTTGCCCGCACGGGTGCGCGTCACCTCGCTCGCCGCGCTGACCGGTTTCCTGGGGACCTCGGACGAGCGTCGACGGCACACCCGGATGCTGGCCCAGGCGTCGGGGTATCCCTTGCTGTGGGAGTGGGTCGCGGCCAAACCCGGCCGCGCACTGCGACACGGCGACGAGTTCGGCGACCTGGTCACCGCCCTGACCTGGATCGCGGCCAACGCGGGATCCGGGCGGCAGTTGCGGGAGGTCGACGCGCCCGGCATAGACACCAAGTTCATCGAATCGCACCGCACCGTTCTGCTCGAACTCGGCCCGCTCGTCGTCGCCCCCGATCTCATCGACACCACTGAGAAGTCGATCGCCGGGCGTTTCGGATTCGCCACCGGAGCCGCTCGCATTCGCCTGCGCTTTCTCGATCCGGACGTCGCCTCACCGCTGCCTGGTTTCGATGATGTGGAGGTGCGGGTCGCCGACCTGGCCCGGATGCCGCTGGACGTGGACAGCGTGGTGATAGTGGAGAATCTCGCCACGTATCTGTCGTTTCCCGCGAGTCCGCGGGCGGTGCTCGTATTCGGTGGCGGATATGCGGCCGCGGCCGTGGGCGGTCTTGGCTGGCTGCGCGACAAGCGGGTCTACTACTGGGGTGATCTGGACACGCACGGTTTCGCGATCCTCGACCGCGTCCGGGTCACCGCGCCGCACACCCGGTCGTTTCTGATGGACAGGCCGACGCTGCTGGCCCATCGCACGCAGTGGGGCACCGAATCGTCGCCCGTGGACCGGCCGCTACGGCATCTGACGGAGGCCGAATCGGCGCTGTACCGGGAGCTGGTCGAGGACGTGCACGGCCGCGGCGTCAGGCTGGAGCAGGAACGCATCCGGCTGCCGGTGAACCTTGCCGAAGTGGTGGCCGACGACACCGCCTAGACGCGCCTAGACGACGTCGCCCACCCTGTCGGCGTCCTCGCATGCCAGAGCGGGCGACATCTGCTGTAGCGCTCCCGGCAACACGGCACTCTCGGGTTCGGCGGCGTCGACGGTGACCGACTGCGCGTCACGCCGCCCGAACGCCGCCGCGACAATCGCACTCCACGGCGAATACACGATGGCGACGGCGACCGCGATGACCGCCATGATGGCGACGGCGTCGAGAATGTAGTGGTTGGCCGTGATCATCACCACGAGGATCGTCGACACCGGGTACAGCGCGCCGAGCACCCGCACCCAGGTCCGCTTCGCGTACAGCACGATCATCAGGCCGCACCAGATGGCCCAGCCGCAGTGCAGCGACGGCATCGCCGCAAACTGGTTGCTCAGCGAGTCCGGTCCCGGCGATCCCGACGGACTCCACCAGCCCCACGACGACGTCTCCGCGAGCGTGTCGACGAAGCCGTCGTACATGCGCGGTGGGGCCGTCGGCATCAGGTAGAAGCCGGCCAGCGCCATCAGCGTGGTGAGGATCAGCACGAACGACCCACGCCGATACCCGGCCTTGTTGGTAATGAACAGCCACGCCGCGGTTCCGATCGTCATCCACCAGTGCAGCGTGTGATAGTGCACCGACGCGACGTCCCGGACGATCGTGAAGTGCTCGCCGAGGCGGTTCAGCGACATCTCGACGTCGATGTGCAGCTTCTTCTCCAGGTCCAGGACGGCGGTGCCGTGCCGGAACGCCGGCTCGACGTCCTTGCCGCCGAGATTGCGGATGTAGGAGTAGATCCGGTAGATCGAGTAGATGACCGCCAGCTCCAGCCACCACCGCGGCACAGAGAAGTAAGTCCGCGCCCAGGTCAGCCACAAGAACACACGCGCACCACGGCCCGCCTGATCAGCGGGCCGGGTCTGCGATTCGTCTTGAGCCGTTATGGACATGGCCTCCCCACCGGTAACGTCTGGGTGAAATCTTCAGGAACACGAATGTGCGACTCACCAAGGACCAAGAGTAACGCCTGGGCGTCCGGTGAAGGTGGCGGCCCACGGCGACAGGCCCGTCAGATGC
>NZ_JAGQTN010000280.1 GCF_020438995.1 Gordonia sp. (in: high G+C Gram-positive bacteria) | reverse complement strand
TCAGGGCGTCGTCGATCTCGGTGACTTCGGCCAGCAGGGCGTACTCGGGGCGCGCCAGTCGGTGCCGGGCGACCAGGCGTTCCCCGACGGCCAGCAGTGCTCGACGTGTCAGGCCGGCTGACCAGTAGTCGTTGTAGAGAACCCGCGCGTCGCGCAGCGCCAGGCTGCGACGGGCGTCGGCGAGGAGGGCGTCGAACTCGTTCGTGGCAGCCGTGCTGCGGCCGAATTGCATCCTGAGCTCGGCCAGGACCGGTTGGGGATCGGCCTGAGCGACCCCGCCCTCGGCTGCGGAGCGAAGGGTGGCCAGCAAGAATGCCGGTACCTCGATTGCCCGCGGCGCCAGTACGTCGAAGGTGTCGAGGGTGCGCTCACCCGCGGTGCCCAGCCAGAGGCGAGCCGCCTCGCCGAGCGGGCCGTCGGCACCTGCCAGCTCGTTCAGTGCCGTTGCCGGGTCGGCCTCGGTAGCGGTCACCGACCGCAGTGCGTCAGGCTCGGAACGGAGCGCATCGACCAGAACACGCAGTGTCGGCTCATCGGCCACCGAGACCGGTGAACTGCCGTGCACCGCGCCCACAACCTCTTTGACGTCGGTGCCGGTCACCTCGCTGACGCGCTCGGCGAATCGGCCCATCCCGATATTGGCGGCCACCGTGAGGCGGGAGTGGAGCGTGACGCTGTCCCGAAAGGTCGCCACGCACCGGTTGACGTGCGCGGTCAGCGCCGCGTCATCGAGCGTGCCGGGGTCGTCGCGCAGCAGCGCGAGGTGCGCCGCGATGCGGGCTGGGCGGTGCACGTTCTCCCACTCGTCGACATCCTGCGCGAGAATCTCCGACGTTCGACGACCCGTGGACCTGCGGCGTCGATACTCCGGGTGCAGACGGGATATCAGCCACAGGACCGGCTCGGGTGGTGTGGCGGCACCCAGTGGCGCGCCGAGCGGGTGCGGCTGGTTGTACATCCACCCGCCGGATTCGCGGTAGGCGAGCGTCGTGACCGGCAGCCCATAGCGTTTCGCGCCGGCGGCGAATCCCTCCGGGAAGGCCGTCGTATAGATATCGCGGGCTATAGGTGACACCGGACGCGGAAAGTGCGCGTTGTCGAGTTTCCAGGAACCGGGGCCGGGAATGGGTTGGCTATTCATGGTGTGTCCTTGGGAGCATTCCGGGGGTGATCAGTGGCGCCGGGGGTATGTCGTGGTGCAGTTGATGCCGTTGTGTACCTTTCGGTTTCGATACCGGAGTGGTTCGCGAGTCAGCGCTCGGGGAACCACGCGGCCAGGTGCTTGGCGGTGTCCGCGTAGTGCTTCATCGACACCGCGCGGCCGGCGTCGTCGAACTCCCAGCGGTGCATCTCGTCGTCGACAATGCGGATTCCGGCGGGGGTGGTGAGGTCGATGCGGACGTGGACGGCGGCCTGCCCATCGCCGCTGAACATGTGGAGAATATCGAAGCTATGCAGTTCGCAGCGGCCGACCTCGGTGAAGAACCCCGCGACCTCACCCTTGCCCTGACGGACGGACAGGAGCGGATGGCCGGCTGCCGCCGCGGTGCTCGGCGGTTCGGATGCCTCGAAACTCACGTCATCGGACAGCAGTCCGAGCAGACTCGGGATATCGCCGCGGCCGAACGCTTCATAGATGGCGATAAGCGTCGTCAGGTTGGACGCCGGCACTGCGGGCGCGGGTGTACTGGTACTCATGACTTCTCCTGGGATAGAGGGGATTTCCTGGTCATCACCAGGCCTGGTACGAACGTAGGTCGACGACGCCGGCTGCGAATCGGTTGGATGACCTATTGCCGATGGCGGCGTTCTGACACACGTCGCGCCCGCGATGCCGGCGACCGCCACAGCACAACCGGCCGAGGGTCGGTCGCACGGCGCGGCCCTTTCCGCGCCGGTGTGGTTGATCCGGTAGGCCATTTTCGTGACCAGTACTGTGATGAAACGTTCGTATGCTGCATCGGTGCACTCGTTGAGGGTGGCGAAGCAGGCATAACTGGCCGAGCGCGACGTAGATGAATGAGGTGCAGCACATGCGACGACCCTGGGGCCTTCTTTCCGTGGGAGTGACGGCGTTGACGACCCTGCTGGTGGTCTCGTCACCGGCGGTACCAGACGCTGCTGCGGCTCCGGGTGCGGCGTTGTCGGAGCAGGCGATCTTTTCGACGGTCAAGGACCTGACCGGTATCGCGCCCCGTGCCACGGGTTCGCCCGGCGGCAAGGCGGCAGCGGACTATGTGATGGACCGGTTCCGCAACGCGGGGCTCTCCGAGGTCCACGTCGAAGAAGTGACCTCCTATGACTGGCGGCCGTCGAATTTCGGTCTGCATGTGGGCGGCACCCCGGTTGACGCGTACCCGGTGGCGCACTCGTTCATCCCGGCCGACGCCAAGGCCGGCGTGCGCACGACCGGCCCGAAAGGTCGCACCGCGCCCGTCGTCGACATCGGCACCGGGAAGATCGGAGGTCGCGACGTCCGCGGCAAGATCGTCATGTTCGACCTGTCGTTCTATCTGCCCACGGCGGGGTTGCTGCCGTTGGCGGAGTACATTCACGACCCCGACAACGCGCTGTTCGACCCGGGGACGATGCTCAGCGCCAACCCGTTCCTCACCTCGCTCTCGAGCACTGTGCGTGAGGCGCAGGCGGCCGGAGCCGTCGGATTCGTCGGTGTCCTGAAGGACTACTTCGATTCCAACCGCTACCACAACGAGTACTACCGCAAGCTGACCATGACGATCCCCGGAATGTGGGTCACCCGAGCCGACGGGGCACGAATGCGGAAGTTGTTGGCGCGGCACGGAAATCGTTCCCGCATCGATCTCACGGTACATCGGCGCGCCGTGGTGGGCCGCACCGTCTTCGGGTTCCTTCGCGGGAACAGGAAGGACACCGTGATGGTCCAGTCGCATCACGACTCGGTCGGTACCGGCGCTGTTGAGGACGCCACCGGAACGGCCGAGGTGATCGCTCTGGCCGAGCACTACGGCCGTGCGGCCAAGCAGCCCGGCTACCGTCCGCGCGAGAAGTCGCTGATGTTCGTCACCTTCGACACCCACTTCACCGGGTATCAAGCGCATCAGGCATTCGTCGATCGCTACATCACCCGCCGCGCCACCCCCTGGAACATCGTGGCCAACACCACGATCGAGCATGTCGGAAAGTACGCGCGCCGCGCCACGAACGGCAAACTGATCACCACCGATCGGGCCGAACCCAAGGGCGTGTTCGAGAACGTCAATCTCACCTCGAAAGTCGCGTTGGCACGAGCGTTGACACGCAACAACGTCCGGTCATCGACGCTGCTCAACGCGACCCCGTTCCAGTTGACGGAGACCGGCATACCGACCGACGCGTCCTTCGTGCTGAACGCCGGTGTCCCGGTGGTGAGCCTCATCGCCGGACCGCTGTACATGTACGACGACGCCGACACCCTCGACAAGGTCGATCGGAGCCAACTCGTCCCCGTTGCACGATTCTTCGTCGACACGATCAACCACCTCGACACCGTCCCCGGCGCCGCAATCGGTTTGATCCCATCGTGACAGTTGCCCGCGTCGCCTCGGCGATACTTGTTTCTGCCGTGCTGGTTTCGGCCACACTTGCCCAGGTTCCCGGGGCGGCGAAGGC
>NZ_JAGQTN010000279.1 GCF_020438995.1 Gordonia sp. (in: high G+C Gram-positive bacteria) | reverse complement strand
TACCAGTCGAACTTGTTCTGCTGGATGTCGAGTTGTTCGGCGGTTTCCACGAAATGGGCCTGGTTAGTGACTCCGTACCGGGTCATCATCTCGTGCTCGCGTTCGGCGGTGACCGCCGCTGACGACCACTGCACCGCCCCGTACACCGACCCACCGAGGGTCAATCGTGGGTCGACGGTGTCCAGGTGTGCCATCGCCACCCCGAACGCGTCGAACGCATCTGCCTCGGGCAGCTGTTCGTCGTCGAGGCGGACGCTGGTGACGAACCGGATCCCGGCATCGGCCATGCCGTCGATCTGCCGGGTGATGAACTCGGGGGAGTGCACCCGCTCGGCGCGCAGGGTGGAGGTTTCGTAGTCGAACACCGACACCACCCGCGATTGGGCGAAGTTGTACACCGAGGTGATGCCGTTGGAGATGTGATCGAGCGCCCCGGACAGCGTGAGCCAGTACAGGGTGTCGGCCTCGGCGCCGACCATCATTCGCCCCATCGTCGACACCCAGTCGTACAGGGGGCTGCAGGCCGCGGTGCCGCGCATCCCGCCGGTGAAGATGTGGCTGTGCGCCGAGACGAATCCAGGCCCCACCAAGGCACCGCCGAGGTCCCGGTAGTTCGCCGCACCGGTGGGCGCCGTACCTGAACCGATCCCGGTGATGATGCCTTTCTCGTCGACCGACAGCCAGCCCTCGAACCAGTCGCGGACACCGTCGACGGGCACGATCAGTGCGTTATGAAAAACCGTGTCACTCATCCGGACAGCTACCTCCTGTATGCGGCGACCGGCACTGGCGTCGTCTATCCCGCACGGGTGCGGGATCACGCTCGCCAACGCTAGGGAGTCCGGGTTTCGGCCCGGTTACTCCTGGTGGTTCGCCATGTTTCACACGGATTCGGCGAGGGCCGAGAGAACCCGCGAACAGTAGTGGTCGATCTTGAGGTCGGCGATCGAGTCGGCCCGGGTGACACCACGATTGACGATTACGACGGGCTTGCCGATGCGGTGCGCGTGGCGAACGAACCGCAGACCACTGGTCACCGTCAGCGACGAACCCGCCACCAGCAGCACATCGCCCTCATCGACCAGCGAAAATGCTTGATCAACAATCTCTTTGGCGGCGTTCTCCCCGAAGTAGACGATGTCGGGTTTGAGAATGCCACCACACCTGCGGCAGTCGGCAACAACGAAGTCGCGGGTGTCGGTGAGCGTGGTGTCGGCATCCGGCGCCACCTCGATCGCCCCACGCCCCGCAACCCTGTCGGCGAAACCGGGATTGAGCGCCTCAAGCCGGCCGGCCAGTTCTTGCCGCGACGACAACGCGCCACATTCGAGACAGCGGACTCGGCCATAACACCCATGCAGTTCGACGACGCGCCGAGTGCCGGCCTTCAGATGCAACATGTCGACGTTCTGCGTGATCACCCCGGTCAACCGCCCCTGCCCCTGCAACCGTGTCAGTGCAAGATGACCGTCATTGGGCCTGGCCGAATCCATGTGCCGCCACCCCAGATGGTTCCGCGCCCAATAGTGCCGCCGAAACTCATCCGACGACAGAAACATCTGCAACGTCATCGGCGTCCGCGTCGGTGCGCCAGGACTCCGATAGTCGGGAATACCCGAATCAGTCGACAACCCCGCACCGGTCAGCGCCGTGATCCGTCCGCCGCGCACCATCTCCCGCAACCGCCCGACCCGCACGTCGACGTCCTCGTCGAGCGGAGTCGGTTCGACCGGAATCCGGCCCAGCTGCAAGCGCGTACGCACCCCGCCAGGATAGTTGTCAGTGACGCGAGTTCATGGCGGCGTCGTCGGCGAATCCACGCAGCGCCTCGACCAGGCTGATTGCCTGGGCGCCCACACCGGCCTCAAGAATCGCGCATGCCTCGGCCTCGATCGATCGGCCGTTTACCGCCGCCTGCTCACGGAGTTTCTGATGAACTTCGGGCTTGAGATTGCGGATAGTCAGAATGGTCATGGGCGCCCTCCCACGTATGTTTCCTTCGGAAACGGTACGCCAGGCGATGACCTCGCCCGCGTAGGGGAGACCGGCCGCTTCGCCCGGGCAGGACCTGTGCCACGGGGTCCGCGTTGCTCAGCGAGCTGGGCTGTGGACAAATCCGACAAGCGGGATGCTACGCGCGCTACAATTTGTAGGATGTCATCGACCGTCAGTCATCGTGACCTGCGTAATCGCAGCGGAGAGGTTCTGCATGCCGTTGAAAGCGGCGAGACGTACACCGTCACCAATCGCGGCAAACCGGTGGCTCGCTTGGTGCCGATCGCGGACGCGGGTCCCGATCTGCCGCTGCACCGTCCGGCGGCGGTTCACGGTGGGTTCTCCGGGTTGCGTCGGCATACGATTGCGACAGCAAGCGCTGAGACGATCAACGACCTTCGGGGAGATCGTTGAGCCGCTACTATCTCGACACCTCGGCAGCAGCCAAGTTGCTGGTAGAAAGAGGACGAGAGTGCCGCACTGGCGGCGTGGGCCGGGTAGTGCCCCATAGAGTGGTGTAGAACCTGGTGACCGGGCCTGATGCCAGTGGCGTGTCGCTGCTGGAGGTGGGTGCGGTCACCGCGTGATCTTTCGAGTCAACCTTCCAAAGAATCCTCGAATGGAGATCAACACGATGACCGCACCTCACATTGTCGACCCTTCTGGTGTCCTGAGCCAAGCGCTGACCGATGCATCGCCGGACTTGATGCGTGATCTGCTGCAAACGATGATCAACGCTCTGCTCTCGGCTGAGGCTGACGCGGTGTGCGGGGCTGAATGGGGCCGGCGCAGTACCGAGCGCAGCAACCAGCGCAACGGGTATCGGCACCGTCCCCTCGATACCAGGGTCGGCACGATCGATGTGGCCGTCCCGAAACTGCGGTCCGGTTCGTACTTCCCCGAATGGCTCCTCGAACGACGCAAACGCGCCGAATCAGCGTTGATCACCGTGGTCGCCGACTGCTACCTGGCCGGGGTCTCAACCCGCCGGATGGACAAACTCGTCAAGACCCTGGGCATCGACTCACTGTCAAAGTCCCAGGTCTCGCGGATGGCCGCAGAACTCGACGAGCAGGTCGCCGCGTTCCGGCACCGTCGCCTCGATACCGCCGGGCCGTTCACGTTCGTTGCCGCCGACGCGCTGACGATGAAAGTTCGGGAGAACAAGCAAGTGGTCAGCGCGGTTGCGATGATCGCTACCGGCGTCAACGCTGACGGGCACCGCGAGGTCCTGGGCCTGCACGTGGCCACCAGCGAAACCGGGGCGGCATGGAACACCTTCTTCGCCGACCTGGTCGCCCGCGGCCTGGCCGGCGTGCGATTGGTGACCTCCGATGCCCACAAAGGTCTGGTCGAGGCAATCGCGGCGAACCTGCCCGGTGCTGGCTGGCAGCGCTGCCGCACCCACTACGCGGCGAACCTGATGGATGTGTGCCCCAAGAGCATGTGGCCGGCAGTGAAAGCGATGTTGCACTCGGTCTACGACCAGCCCGACGCCAAATCTGTTGCTGCACAGTTTGATCGTCTCATCGAGTACACCGAAGAGCGGCTACCGCCGGTGGCTGAACACCTCGGCGGCGCACGCACAGACGTCCTGGCCTTTAACCGCGTTCCCCAAGGACGTATGGGTCCAGATCTGGTCGAACAACCCCGCTGAACGGCTCAACCGCGAGATCCGGCGCCGCACCGACTCCGTCGGGATCTTCCCCAACCGCGAAGCCATCATCCGGCTGGTCGGCGCCGTGCTGGCCGAACAAACCGATGAATGGGCCGAAGGCCGACGCTACCTCGGCCTGGACGTCCTGGCCCGCGCCCGCGCCGCCACCGATCCCGACACCACCCCACAAACGGAGGTACCCACCGAACCCGTACCGCTAGCCGAAATCACCGCCTAGAAATCTCAACAAGAAGGAATCACCGAGCTACACCACTCCCTGGGACTTGACCGTGGGCCGATAAGATCGGCGGTGACCTCGTCGCGACGCATCTCCTGGAGACCGAGCTGCGACGGTTTGCGGGGCGGCATGAACTCCCGCAGGCCGACGTGTCTGCGATCCTCGCGCGAGTCGACATTCACGACCTTCCGCCGAGTCTGTACCGCGCGGCTGGCCTACTCCCCGGGCAGTCTCTGCGATCCCTCGACGCTCTGCACCTGGCGGCATCGATACGTCTCGACGTCGATGCGTTGGTCACCTATGACATTCGCCTCGCCGGGGCAGCCGAAGAGATCGGTCTTCCCGTGATCCGTCCCGGCGTTTGAGGTGCGCCAGGCAAGGAACCCTTCAACCAGGTACGAATCGCCACGTCCGAGGCCGAGCGACTCCAGTATCCGATCGACCACCGGTTCGACAATGGCACTGAGCGCCATTGTGAGACCGGGTTGGGTCGGGATCAAATGTGGTGGATGGCCTGTGGATCGGACCGAGATCGCGGTCGGGCTGCGGTGCGGCTGTGGCCGGAGCCCTCAATAGTCGACGCCATCACGCTCATTTATCGCGACGCGACGGATCGACAATATTGCGGATGGCTTCCAGGCTTTTCTTGCTCGGGTCTTTGACTTTGGACCGCTCAGACAGGGTGAAGTACGAAGAGTGCGGATATTGGAAGATCATGTTCCACATCCAATTCGACCCTCCGCAGGGCTCATTCTTGACCATGTCACCGAAACTATTCCACTTCTTAGAGCCCGGCGACGTGGGGTACGGCAATGGTCCACCGACAATGTCGTGGCTGATCCACACGTTGGTCCAGTGGGTGAATGCGAACAGCGTGCGATGATATAGTCGACGCGTACTGTTGGAGCTTCGTCGCAGGTACAGACCTAACTCCTCCCTGTCCTCGCCTTCGTAATCGTTACCCGGGAACGGCGGTTCCGGAGGATTCGACGACAGCAGTTCACCGGCAGCGAATCGCTTCTCGAGGTCCTCTGGCGACCTAGCGAGCGTAACTTCAGCATGAGCCAGTGGGCATGCCAAGGTGATCAGATCCGACACGATCCATCGCTTCGCTTCTTCAGGGCGTGGCGCTGGCGCCCCATCCTGAACCTTGGGCTCGTAGAAAGCACTTTCGAGTTCCTTTAACAGCTCACGTTGCTGAGTGCTATTGAATCTTCGACTAGGGACGGGAATATCGTTGTGACGTGCACGCCAGGCGGAGTGCACCGCATCGTAGGCAATCACACTACCTAAACTATGGCCGACGACGATGATGCGCGAGTACCGAAATCGCTTCTGCGCGTCTTGGGAAACGTCGGCGACAGTCAGATCGTGCAACTCCTCGATCAGTTTTCGGGCTTGGGCTCGGATGCTGTCATTCTCACGAATAACGGCTGGGCTGGTCGAGAAGTATCGAGCGACGTCGCCAAGTGACATTGCGAGGAATTTTCCGCCCCATATAGTCGCCACAACGGGCACCACAACGAACGGCGCACCGAGCAGCACAACCAGGATATAGAGTACCGCGCGCAAGCACTTGTCTTCGATGCACGCAATCCCGATTCCGGCGGCCACGAAGGTCAGTACGACGGTCGGAATGACGGTCGGAATGAAGACCACCAAGCAGCGCAACATTGCTTGAAGCCCACAGTATCCCGACCATGCGAGAATCAAAAGGGCCACGGCCATGACGACCGGGCAGACGAGAATCGATACCCACCACGACGGTTTCCCGACGATCGCAAAGACTACGTATATGATCGCAAGAGCTAGAACGACCAACTGCGCAATCAGGGTGGCGACGGGCAGCTTGTCATCTTCGCCTCGAAGCCTCACGGTCGTGACGCTGCTGCGTCTTCGACGCAGCATTCCCACAATCCACGCCAGGACTTCCACCAACCGGGTGTCGCGGTAGTGCGGCGCCCAGTACACGGCAGTGTCAAGCCGTGGAAGCAACATTGGCCTTGAGTAGCGCCTCAAATTTCTCTCGTGGGGTGTAGAAACCGAGCACCGCACGGGGACGTTCGTTCAACTCGCGGGCGATGGCATCGAGGTAAGG
>NZ_JAGQTN010000278.1 GCF_020438995.1 Gordonia sp. (in: high G+C Gram-positive bacteria) | reverse complement strand
CCGATGACCAGTTTCATCCGCCGGCGACCTCGTAGGTGCGGGAGCGGGCGGGCCTGATCCACAGCTCGCCGTCGGCGGCCGACGCGCCCTCGTCTTTCAGTTCGCGTTTGAGGATCTTGTTGGTGGCCGTCGTCGGGAGGTCGGAGTTGATACGCACATAGCGGGGCCACGCCTTCGGCGACAGATCGGGCTGGTCGGCCAGGAACTCCTCGAACTCCTTCGGGCTCAGGGAGTCGTTGTCGCCCAAGACGATCGCGGCCATCACCGCGTCGCCGACGTGCTCATCGGGAACCGCGTAGACAGCGACGCGATTGATCTGCGGCAGCCGCAGCAACACTCGTTCGACCGGACCGGCGGCCATGTTCTCGCCGTCGACGCGCATCCAGTCGCCGGTGCGTCCGGCCAGATAGAACCAGCCGTCGTCGTCGACGTAGGCCAGATCGCCCGACCAGTACATGCCGTCGTGCAGGCGTTCGGCGGTGGCCGTGTCGTCGTTGTGGTAGCCGGTGAACAGGCCGCCGCCGCTGGTGTTGACGATCTCGCCGACCGCCTCGTCGGCGTTGGCGAGTGCACCGTTCTGGTCGAACTTCGCGCGCGGGCATTCGGTGAGCGTCTTCGAGTTGTACACGGCCACACCGGGAAAGCCCTTGCCGATGGAACCGGCGGGGGTGCCGGGCTCGCGGGTGATGATGACCGCGAGCTCGGTGGAACCGTACCCATCCCACATCGCACACCCGAACCGCCTGCTGAACTCGTTCAGGTCGCGGTCGGTGGCCTCATTGCCGAACGCCGCGCGCAGCGGGATGTCGGCGTCGTCGGGCTTCTCCGGAGTGGCGAGCACGTACGCGAGGGCCTTGCCGACGTAGTGCACATAGGTGGCGCCGTAGCGGCGCAGGTCGTCGACGAAGGTGGACGCCGAGAATTGGGCGGGGACGATCGCGGCTCCGGCGACGAGCGCGACGCAGTAGCCGCCGAGCAGGACCGCCGAATGGAACAGCGGCATCGACAGATAGCACACGTCGTCGGAGGTGATACCGAACTTTTGCACCAACGGTGGCCCGGCGAACGGAATCATCATGTGTGCGAAGCGGACCGGCTTGGGATTGCCGCTGGTACCTGAGGTGAAGATCAGCATGAACGGATCCATCGGTCCCGGAACCGAATACGGGACGAGTTCACCGGCCTGCGTTGTGCGACTGCGCCACTCGTCGCCATCGACGTCGAATACCTGCACGCCCGGCAGGTCGAGGCCGTCGAGAAGCGGGCGGTGCTGTGCGTCGACGAGCAGGATCCGGCAATCGGCTCGGGCGATATCGGCGGCCAGTGCCTGCCCGCGGCGCGTGTTGTTGACGCCGACCGTGACGTAGCCGCCGAGGGCGCCCGCCGCCAGCGCGATGAGCATCTCGGGAGTATTGCCCAGCAGCGCGCCGACGTGCATAGATCGGGTGGCAGCTGCATCTCCCGTCGCTTCGCTCGCCCCTGCTATATCTCCCGTCGCTTCGCTCGCCCCTGCTATATCTCCCGTCGCTTCGCTCGCCCCTGCCGAACCGATGGTGGCCGATGCCCAGCGTGTCGCCTCGGCGATGTACTCGCGCCAGGTCCAGCGCCGATCGTCGTAGATGATGGCGGGATTGTCGTCCTCGGCGCGTTCGAGGAGCAGCTGCGTCACGGTGTCGGCCATCACACCAATTTAGAACATGTTCTCGTTTTCGCCCATACCGGGATTGTCCGTTCCCGGAGAGATCTGCCCGCGGGGTGTAGCGCGGACGACGGTAGCGACGATAAGGGTTGTGGGTGACCAGCGTGCCTGGGCACACTTGGACCGGTGCCGGTCCATCCGGCCCCGCAATGGGGGAGACAAAGGAGTTGCAATGAATCTACGTAGCCGACGGATCGCGGGGGTGCTGGCCGGCCTCGTCGCATCGGTGCTGGTCGGAACGGG
>NZ_JAGQTN010000032.1 GCF_020438995.1 Gordonia sp. (in: high G+C Gram-positive bacteria) | reverse complement strand
TCGAACGACTGTCCGAGACACTCGCCGGCCGGGTGCTCGGCGTCGACGTCCGGACCGGCCAGGCACTTCAGGAGACGGTGAGCTAAACAGTGGACATCTTCATCGGACAGCTCATCGGCTTCGCCGTCGTTGCCTGGCTCATCTGGAAGTTCGTCGTGCCCGTCCTGAAGAAGGCGGTCGCGACTCGGCAGGAGACCGTCGGCCAGCAGATCGTCGACAGCGAGGCGGCGGCCGCCAGTGCCAAGGATGCGGAGATCGCCCACGAGAAGGCGGTCGACAAGGCAGAGGCCGAGGGTGCCGAACTGCGCAGCAACGCGTACGCCGACGCCGAGAACATCAAGGCCGATCTGCGTGTGCAGGCCGACCGTGAGGCCCGCCGGATCGTGGAGAACGGCGACAACCAGGGCGAGTTGGTTCGTTCCACCCTCGTCCGTAAGCATCGCACCGCACTGGGTCTGAGTGCGGTCGACCAGGCCGGAGAGCTGGTTCGCGGCCACCTCGCAGATCCGGCCGCCAAGGAGAAGAGCGTCGACCGGGTCATCACCGAACTGGAGGCGATGACCGCGGGCACCTCGGGTCCGCATACGCGTGCCGAGCTGATCGGCCTGCATTCGCTGCGTGCCACCAGCCGTGACGCCGCGCAGGCAGTGGCCCAGGTCTTCGAGGCAGACGCCGCGGGCCAGGACGCCGCCTCGCTCGTCGCCGCCTCCGAGGACCTCACCGAGGTCATCGCGCTGCTCGACAAGAATCCGGTGCTGCGCAAGAAGCTCACCGAGGACGACGAGTTCCCGCAGGGCAAGACGGCGCTCGTGCAGTCGATCTTCGGCGGCAAGGTCAGCCAGGTCGCAGTCGACATCATCGCTACCGCCTCTCGTCAGCGCTGGTCATCGACACCGGACTTCGGTACGGCATTGCGGCGCCAGAACTCGCTGGTCGTGCTCGCCGCGGCCGAGCGGGACGGTTCCATCGAATCGGTCGAGGACGAACTTTTCCGGGTTTCGCGACTCCTCGACGCCAATCCGCAGCTCGCTTCGCTGCTGTCGGATCACACCCACGACGCCGGTAAGCGGATCGCTCTGCTGGACAGGCTGATCGGTGGCAAGGTCGGCGCTCACACGCGGACCCTGGTCGCGCACTCGGTGCGTCTGCTGCACGGTCAGCCCGCGGAGTTGGCCGTCGCCAATCTCGCCGAACTGGCCGCGGCCCGCCGTGGTGAGTCGGTCGCGCACGTGGTGTCGGCCGCGCCGCTCACCGACTCACAGATCCAGCGTCTGCGCGGTGTCCTCGGCAACATCTACGGCCGCACCATCTCGGTACAGACCGAGGTGAACCCGGAGATCCTGGGCGGTCTGCGGATCGCCGTCGGCGACGAGGTCATCGAGGCCGACATCGCCACCCGACTGGCCACCGCGGCCCAGACATTGCCGCGCTGACCTCACCGCTCACGCGCGAGCTCACCACATCACCCAGCACAGACCTGAACCGATTCAAGGAAAGACGAGAACACCCATGGCGGAGTTGACGATCTCACCAGAGGAGATCAAGGGAGCGATCGAGCAGTACGTCTCGTCGTTCGAGGCCGAGGCATCCCGCGACGAAGTGGGCATCATCACCCACACCGCAGACGGTATCGCCAGTGTCAGTGGCCTGCCCGGCGCAATGGCCAACGAGCTGCTGAAGTTCGAAGGCGGAATCCTCGGTGTCGCCCTCAACCTCGACGAGGACGAGATCGGCGCCGTCATCCTGGGTGACTTCCAGTCCCTGGAAGAAGGCCAGCAGGTCAGCCGTACCGGTGAGGTCCTCTCGGTTCCGATCGGCGACAAGTTCCTCGGTCGCGTCATCGACCCGCTCGGCGCCCCTATCGACGGACTCGGCGACATCGAGTCCGAGGGCGAGCGTGTCCTCGAACTTCAGGCGGCCTCGGTTCTGCAGCGCCAGCCCGTTGAGGAGTCACTGGCCACCGGCATCAAGGCCATCGATGCCATGACCGCCATCGGCCGCGGACAGCGTCAGCTCGTCATCGGCGACCGCAAGACCGGCAAGACCGCGGTCTGCGTCGATGCGATCCTCAACCAGAAGGCCAACTGGGACAGCGGCGACCCGGACAAGCAGGTCCGCTGCATCTACGTCGCGATCGGTCAGAAGGGCTCGACCATCGCCGGCGTCAAGACCGCCCTCGAAGAGGCCGGCGCGATGGAGTACACCACCATCGTCGCCGCTCCCGCCTCCGATTCGGCCGGCTTCAAGTGGCTCGCGCCGTACACCGGTTCGGCCATCGGTCAGCACTGGATGTACCAGGGCAAGCACGTCCTGATCGTGTTCGACGACCTGACCAAGCAGGCCGAGGCCTACCGCGCCATTTCGCTGCTGCTGCGCCGCCCGCCGGGCCGTGAGGCATACCCCGGTGACGTCTTCTACTTGCACTCGCGTCTGCTGGAACGTTGTGCCAAGCTCTCCGACGACATGGGCGGCGGCTCGATGACCGGTCTGCCGATCATCGAGACCAAGGCCAACGACGTGTCGGCGTTCATCCCTACCAACGTCATCTCGATCACCGACGGCCAGGTCTTCCTCGAATCGGACCTGTTCAACAAGGGTGTCCGCCCCGCGATCAATGTCGGCACCTCGGTGTCCCGCGTCGGTGGCGCCGCGCAGACCAAGGGCCTCAAGAAGGTCTCCGGTTCGCTGCGTCTGGAACTTGCCCAGTTCCGCGAGCTCGAGGCGTTCTCCGCCTTCGCCTCCGACCTCGACGACGCCTCCAAGGCTCAGCTCGAGCGCGGTGCGCGCTGGGTCGAGATGCTCAAGCAGGATCAGTACAGCCCGTACTCCGTCGAGGACCAGATCGTCTCGATCTACCTGTGCGGTGAGGGCCACTACGATTCGGTGCCGGTCAACGACGTCCGGTCCTTCGAGTCGCAGCTTCTCGATCACCTGCACCACAACGCCACAGGCGTCTACGCGTCGATCGAGGGTGGCCAGGTGCTTTCCTCGGATCAGGCCGAGGCTCTCGTCGCCGAGGTGAACCGTTTCAAGAAGGGCTACCTGACCGCTGACGGTAAGCGCGTCGTCGGCGATGTCCCGGTCGAGGCGATGGATGCCGAGGACGTCGGGCGCGAAGCACTCAAGGTGAAGAAGTAGTTCGTGGACAACCTGAACTTTCGTCAGAAAGGGGTGAGGGTCCATGGCCAGCATCCGTGAGCTGCGCTCACGCATCCGGTCGGTGCAGTCGACCAAGAAGATCACCAAGGCGCAGGAGCTGATCGCCACCTCGCAGATCACCAAGGCCCAGGCTCGGGTGGCCGCGGCCAAGCCGTACTCGGCCGAGATGACCGCGGTGCTGGCCGAGCTGGCCGGCAGCGCCGGTTCGCTCGACCACCCGCTGCTGGTCGAGCGCGAGGCGCCCAAGCGCGCCGCCGTGCTCATCGTGACCAGCGACCGCGGTATGTGCGGTGGTTACAACTCGAACGCACTGCGTTCGGCACGTGAGCTCATCGCTCTTCTCGAAGAGGAGGGCAAGCAGCCGGTCCTGTTCGTCACTGGACAGAAGGGCATCGGTTACTTCACCTTCCGTGGCCAGTCGATCGCTTCGTCGTGGAGTGGCTTCTCGCAGAAGCCGACCTACGCCGACGCCGCTCAGGCTGCGGATCTGCTCGTCGACCTGTTCATGGCGGGATCGGGGGAGTCGATCGAACTCCCCGACGGCGGCAGCCTCGCCGGCGTCGATGAGATCCACATGGTCTACACGCGTTTCGTCACGATGCTGACGCAGACGCCGGAGGTCCGGCGGGTCGCTCCGCTGGTGGTTGCCGAGGCCGACGATTCCGATCCGTCGACACCCGATCGCAACTACAGCTTCGAGCCCGGTGCCGAGGCCCTGCTCGATTCGTTGCTGCCGAAGTATGTGGCCACGCGTATCCACGCCGCACTGCTGGATTCGTCGGCATCGGAGTCGGCCGCCCGGCGTACCGCCATGAAGGCGGCCACCGACAACGCCGAGGAACTGTCGAAGTCGTTGTCCCGCGAGGCCAACCAGCTGCGTCAGGCCCAGATCACCCAGGAACTCAGCGAGATCGTCGGCGGCACCGCCGCGCTGAGCTGACCGGCCGCGCTGAACCGAATGCGGCTACGCCGGCGCGTGAGCCCGCCGATACCGAAACGTTTACCCAAGAGGAAGTGACCCAACCACAATGACCGCAGCAGTTACGACACCCACGGAAGGGAAGGCGGGCTCGACCCAGGGCCGCGTCGTCCGCATCATCGGCCCCGTGGTCGATGTCGAGTTCCCCCGGGGCTCGATCCCAGAACTGTTCAACGCCCTGCACGCAGAGGTCACGCTGGCGGCCGTCGCCAAGACGCTGACCCTGGAGGTCGCCCAGCACCTCGGCGACAACCTGGTGCGCACGATCTCGATGCAGCCGACCGACGGTCTGGTCCGTGGCGCTGCGGTCTCCGATACCGGCTACCCGATCCGCGTCCCGGTGGGCGATCTCGTCAAGGGTCACGTCTTCAATGCTCTCGGTGAGTGCCTGGACACCCCGGGACTCGGCCGCGACGGCGAGCAGTGGGGCATCCACCGTAAGCCCCCGGCTTTCAGCGAGCTCGAGGGTAAGACGGAGATCCTGGAGACGGGCATCAAGGTCATCGACCTGCTGACCCCGTACGTCAAGGGCGGCAAGATCGGTCTGTTCGGTGGTGCCGGCGTCGGCAAGACCGTTCTGATCCAGGAGATGATCACCCGTATCGCTCGCGAGTTCTCGGGCACCTCGGTGTTCGCGGGCGTCGGTGAGCGTACCCGTGAGGGCACCGACCTCCACCTCGAAATGGAGGAGATGGGCGTCCTCGGCGATACCGCGCTCGTCTTCGGCCAGATGGACGAGCCGCCGGGCACCCGTATGCGCGTGGCCCTGTCGGCGCTGACCATGGCGGAGTACTTCCGCGATGTGAAGCACCAGGACGTGCTGCTGTTCATCGACAACATCTTCCGCTTCACGCAGGCCGGCTCGGAGGTCTCGACCCTCCTCGGCCGTATGCCTTCGGCGGTGGGTTACCAGCCGACACTGGCCGACGAGATGGGTGAGCTGCAGGAACGCATCACCTCGACCAAGGGTCGTTCGATCACCTCGCTGCAGGCCATCTACGTGCCCGCCGACGACTACACCGACCCGGCACCGGCCACCACGTTCGCCCACCTCGACGCGACCACCGAGCTCTCGCGCCCGATCTCGCAGTTGGGTATCTACCCCGCCGTGGATCCGCTGACCTCGACCTCGCGCATCCTGGAGGCCTCGATCGTCGGTGACGAGCATTTCCGCGTCGCCAACGAGGTCAAGCGCATCCTGCAGAAGTACAAGGAGCTGCAGGACATCATCGCCATCCTCGGTATGGACGAACTGTCCGAAGAGGACAAGGTGACGGTGCAGCGTGCGCGCCGCATCCAGAAGTTCCTCGGCCAGAACTTCCTGGTCGCCGAGAAGTTCACCGGTCAGGCCGGTTCGGTCGTTCCGCTCGCCGACACCATCGAAGCCTTCGATCGTGTCTGCAAGGGCGAGTTCGATCACCTGCCCGAGCAGGCGTTCAACAGCTGCGGTGGCCTCGACGACGTGGAAGCCGCCGCTGCCAAGATCGCCGGAAAGTAGCACATCACCATGGCAGACAAGTCCTTCCATGTGGAGGTCGTTTCCCCGGACCAGGAGCTGTACTCGGGTCAGGCGACGTTCGTGATCGCCCAGACCACCGTGGGTGAGCTCGGTGTCCTGGCGGGGCACGAGCCTCTTCTCGGTGAGCTTGTGCCAGGCGGTTTCGTCGTCATCGTCGAGGAGAGCGGCGACCGCAAGGCCGCTGCCGTCGAGGGCGGTTTTCTCTCGGTCACGGGAGAGCGTGTGACGATCCTCGCGGACACGGCGCAGTGGGCCGATGACGTCGACGTGGCGGCGCAGCGCGCGGTGCTGGAATCGGCGGAGCCGGGCAGTGCGGAGTTCAACCACGCTCATGCGCTGGTGACGGCTGCGGAGAACCTGCACAAGTAGGTACCAGAAGTTCAGATGTGATCGGCCATCCGGGACGCAGCGTCCCGGATGGCCGATTTCTTTCTGTCCGGATGTCCCGGGTGGACCGTCCGGATGGGACGTGCTACCTGCGGCTGCGCTTTCGTTTCGCCCTGCGAAGCGTTCGTTTTGTCACGGGGGCCCCGGGGTGGCATTCTGTACAGCAAGCATGGCCGGTCAGTGCCGATGGCAGCCCAGCATCATCGGCACAATCACCGGTCGCACACCCGGAGGTGCCGTCCCGGTGGATTTAGCCATCGTCGCGCTGATCGTGTTGCTGGTGTTCGCAACCGTTGTGGCGATGGTCCTTGTGTACAGGATCACCAAACTGCGCAGTGTGGGTACGCCTTGTCTGCTGCGACGCATTCCCGCTGCCGCTGACGCGGGCTGGCGCCATGGCGTGGTGCAGTACGACGAGAACAGCGTGTCGTTCTACCGGCTCAGCTCCCTGCGTCTGGGCACGACGTCGACGCTGCTGCGGCAGACCACGGAGATCTGTGCGCGCCGACGACCGATCGGCAGCGAGGCGGATATTCTCGACGGTCTGGTGGTGCTCGAGCTCGAACCCGGCGCGGACGGGAACGGCGGCGCCTACGAGTTGGCGATGTCCCAGGGGGCGGCCACCGCGTTCCAGTCGTGGATCGAGGCCCGGCAGTCGGCGCGTTCGCAACGACGCAGAGCCTAGAAGAACGACGCCAGAAGAACGGCGCCGCGCCTAGAACACGGTCAGGGCCGTATCCGGTCCCCGCCCGGTACCCATTTCACATCGCCGTCACCGTGTGGCGGATGGGCGGCGACCCGGGCCAGGATGAACAGTAGATCCGAGAGCCTGTTGAGGTACTTCGCCGGCAGCACGCTGGTGGTCTCGGGTGCGGCGTCGACGGCCGCCCACGCCGAGCGTTCGGCGCGTCGCACCACGGTCCGGGCCTGGTGCAGCAGCGCCGCGAGCGGACTGCCGCCGGGCAGGATGAACGAATCGAGGTTGGGCAGAGGCTCGCCGTACGAGTCGCACCAGTGTTCGAGCGCGTCGATGTAGGACTGTTCGATGCGCAGCGGCGGATACTTGGGGGATTCGACCACCGGGGTGGACAGGTCGGCACCGGCGTCGAACAGGTCGTTCTGCACGGTTCGCAGCACAGTGACGATATCGGCGGGCAGGGCGCCCGCACATGCCAGCGCGACCCCGATGGTGGCGTTGGCCTCGTCGCAGTCGGCATAGGCGACGACTCGGGGGTCGGTCTTCGCGACGCGCGAGAAGTCGCTGAGTCCGGTGCTCCCGTCGTCGCCGGTGCGGGTGTAGATACGGGTCAGATGTACGGCCATGGGTGCAAATCTATCGTGGCGTTCGGTTCGGCCCGGTGCCGACGGTTAAGGTGTGAGCGTGGCAGATCGGTTCTTGGTGAGCGGTGGGGCACGACTGGCGGGTGACGTGGTCGTGGGGGGCGCGAAAAACAGCGTCCTGAAGCTGATGGCGGCCGCTCTGCTGGCCGAGGGCACCACCACGTTGACGAACAGTCCCGACATTGCGGACGTGCCGCTGATGGCCGATGTGCTGCGCGGACTCGGTGCGGCGGTCACCATCGAGGGCGATGAGGTCATCATCGATTCGCCTGCCGAACCCAAGTATCACGCCGATTTCGACGCGGTGAAGCAGTTCCGGGCGTCGGTCTGCGTGCTGGGTCCGTTGATGGCGCGGTGCCGCCGTGCGGTGGTCGCCCTGCCTGGCGGCGACGCGATCGGTTCGCGGCCGCTGGACATGCATCAGGCCGGTCTGCGGGCGTTGGGCGCGCACAGTTCCATCGAGCACGGCTGCGTGGTGGCCTCTGCCGACACCCTCGTCGGGGCCGGTGTGGCGCTGGAGTTTCCGTCGGTGGGTGCCACGGAGAACATCCTGATGGCTGCGGTGCTGGCCGAGGGTGTCACGACCATCGACAACGCCGCCCGCGAACCGGAGATCATCGATCTGTGCGAGATGCTGGTGCAGATGGGGGCCAGGATCGACGGGGCGGGTTCGTCGACGCTGACCGTTGAAGGTGTCTCGCAACTGCATCCGACGACGCATCGGGTGGTGGGCGACCGGATCGTCGGTGCCACGTGGGGGATCGCCGCGGCGATGACCCGCGGGGACGTGACCGTGCACGGTGTCGCGCCCGCCCATCTGCAGCTGGTGCTGAACAAGTTGCGCGATACCGGCGCTGTCGTGGAGACCTTCGACGACGGTTTCCGGGTGCGCGCCGACGAGCGGCCGCGGGCGGTGAACGTTTCGACCCTGCCGTTCCCGGGTTTTCCCACCGATCTACAGCCGATGGCGATCGGTCTGGCTGCGGTGGCCGACGGGATGTCCCTGATCACCGAGAACGTCTTCGAGGCCCGGTTCCGGTTCGTGGAAGAGATGGTCCGGCTCGGTGCCGATGCCCGCACCGATGGCCACCATGCGGTGATCCGCGGTGTGGAGCAGCTTTCGAGCGCGCCGGTGTGGTGTTCGGATATCCGGGCCGGAGCCGGTCTCGTTCTGGCCGGTCTGGTGGCCGACGGGGTGACCGATGTGCACGATGTCGAGCACATCGACCGGGGCTATCCGCGGTTCGAGGAGATCCTGCGCGGTCTCGGTGGACAGATCGAACGCGTATCGGGTTAGGGCCGGAGGCCGCGTCCGGACAGGACGCGGCGACGTTGGTACGGTACGGCACCTGACCTGACGGATAGTCTGTGCGAGCGGACACATGAATGTGTGGACAGGTATTGGGCGGGGGCCTAGCGTTCCCTCTATGACGTCCACCACATCCACCACGCTCGCGATGCATATGAGTGACGGTATCGTGAATGCGCCGGTGTCATTCGCTTTCGCCGTCATAGCGGTAGTGGGCCTGACCGGCTGCTGCTGGCGGGCCCGCGCCGATCTCGACGAGCGCGCCGTCCCGATGGCCGGCCTGGTCGCGGCTTTCATCTTTGCGGTGCAGATGATCAACTTCCCGATCCTGCCCGGCGTCAGTGGTCATCTACTCGGTGGTGCGCTGGCCGCGATCCTGGTCGGTCCCTACGTGGGTGCATTGTGTATCGCGATCGTCCTGGTGGTGCAGGCATTGCTGTTCGCCGACGGAGGGGTGTCGGCGCTGGGTACCAACATCACCAACATGGCGCTGGTCTCCACCTTCGCCGGTTTCCTGGTCGCGATGGCCGGTCGCAGGTTCGTCGCCGGCCGGTCGGGTGGGCGCGGGTTGACAGTGGTTTCGTTCACCGCCGCACTCATCGGAACGGTCTGTGCGGCAACCGGGTTCGTGATCGAATACGCGATCGGCGGGGCGGGTGACTCATCACTGGCGACGGTGGCGGGATACATGTGGGGAACACACGCGCTCATCGGGATCGGCGAAGGACTGATCACCGCGGTGACCGTGACGGCGGTCGCGAATGCGCGACCGGATCTGGTGTATCTGTTGCGCCGCACTCGCGACGCGGGTCAGTCGACCGAATCCGGGCAGGAACGGGTCCAGGCGGCCGGAAGTGAAGGAGTTCGGGCATGAGTATCACCGACAACGCAGCCGCGCAGAGCGTCGGCGCAGACGCTCCGGCGGGGGCCGGGGGGTCGTGGGTGCGCCGGCACATCTTCCTCCTGTCCTTCGGAATGGTCGCACTGGTGATCGCGGGTGTCCTGTCGTATGCGGCGAGTTCGTCGCCGGATGGACTGGATTCAGCGACGATGCGCGGGTGCGAGACGGTCGAGATCGACGGCGGCGAAGCGCTGCGCGGCAATTGCATCGCCCAGCACGCCGACGATCACGTGCTGGCCTCCTCGCCGCTCGCCGACTACAGCGTGTCCGGGCTCGGCAACTCGGGCGGCATCGCGGGAGTGATCGGGGTGGGCGTCACTGTGCTGGTGGCCGTTGGCCTGTTCTGGCTGCTCGCACGGAGCCGGAGCGACCTGTCGGCACGGAGTCGGAGCGACCTGCTGGCACGGAGCCGGCGCGACGGCACCGAACACTGACCGGACGGGGATGTCGCGATGGGAGCCGGTCATTCACACCCGCTGTATCGGCAGGGCGACTCGCGGGTGCACCGCGCGCCGGCCGAGGCCAAGTTGGTGTGCCTGGTTGGCTTCGTCTTCGCGGTGGTCGCCACACCACGTGAGATGTTCTGGCCCTACGCGGCTTTCGCCGCGATTCTCGTCACGGTGTGGGTGATCGCGGGGATTCCGGCGCGGTGGATAGCCCCACGCATGCTCATCGAGGCGCCGTTCGTGGTGCTGGCGGTGTTGCTGCCGTTCGCCGAGGGCGGTGACCGCGTCGACGTCGTGGGCATGTCGTTATCGGTGTCCGGGCTGTACGCGGCGTGGGGAATTCTGATCAAGGGCACGTTGGGTGTGGCGGCGTCGTTGACCTTCGCGGCCACGACGCGCGCGGGCGAGCTGCCGGTTGCACTGTCGCGGTTGGGGATTCCGGGCATGGTTACCCAGATTCTGGTAATGATGCTGCGTTACGTCGAGTTACTGTCGGCGCAGGCGGCACAGCAGCGCGTCGCCAGGCTGGCCCGCGGCGACGATCCACGCTTCGCGCACCAGGCGGCGGCCATTGCCAAAGGCGTCGGGTCGCTGTTCCTGCGGTCGTACGAACGGGGCGAGCGGGTCCATCTGGCGATGTCGTCTCGCGGTTTCACCGGCACGGTCCCCGAGATGGCGGCGATGGCCACCTCCGTGAAGGCAACCTCGGTGCAGTGGCTGGCCGTGACGATGCCGGCGCTCGTCGCGGTCACCGTGTCGGTGATCGCCTGGAATGGTTTGTGACGAGAAGCGATGGTTTGTGACGAGAAGCGATGGTTTGTGAGGAGAAGCGATGGTTTGTGAGGAGAAGCGATGGTGTGGTCGAGGCGGACGCGGGTCGATACCCGATATGCGGCCGAATCCGGGCCCGCTGCCGTACCCGGCGCGCCGGCAGTGGCAGTGGCGGTGGCGGGGCTGCGTTTCACCTACCCAGACGGGAGTGTCGCGCTTGACGGGATCGACCTGACCGTCCGGGAGGGGGAGCGGGTGGCGCTCCTCGGACCCAACGGTGCGGGCAAGACCACCCTGATGCTGCATCTGAACGGGGTGCTCAGAGCCACGTCCGGTGAGGTGGCGATATCGGGTATCACGCTGGGGGACAAGTCGGTTCGCGATATCCGACGCCGAGTGGGCCTGGTATTTCAGGATCCCGACGACCAACTGTTCATGCCGACCCTCGCCGAGGACGTCGCGTTCGGACCGGCCAACTTCGGGGTCGTCGGCGCCGAACTGACCGCACGTGTGGCCCGGTCCCTGGATGCGGTGTCGATGTCGGAGCAGGCTCACCGTGGCGCCACGCACCTGTCCGGAGGGCAGCGTCGCCGCGGCGCACTCGCGACCGTCCTCGCCTGCCGCCCGGACGTTCTCGTCCTCGACGAACCGTCGGCCAACCTCGATCCGCTCGCGCGCCGGGAACTCACGCAAACGCTGCTCGGGCTCACCACGACCATGCTGGTGGTCACCCACGACCTGCCGTACGCCGCGCAACTGTGTGAACGGGCCGTGGTGATCGACGCCGGTCAGATCGTGGCCGATGGACCGATCGTGGACATTCTGTCCGACGAGGCGTTGCTGGCCAGGCATCGCCTGGAATTGCCGTGGGGGTTCGACGCGGAGAGTCTGCGGCGCGCCCGCGCAGCCGGTGTGGGTTAGCCGAAAGCTAACTGACCAACCGGACAGGGGTATACCTGCCCGGTGAAGGCGTGTGCAGATGTGAAGGGACGGTTTGCGTTTGCGGCTCTGGGAGTGGGGGTGTGATCCGCGTAACGTCGCCGGTGTCACCCCGAAGTCCCTACTGCGCATAGCGCGAGGAGGTAGTCATGCAGGTAGATGAACTGCTGAAGCCGTTCCCCATCAAGGAATTCCACCCCTTCCCCCGGGCCATGATGGGCCCCGGTGCCCACGAGATGATCGGTCCCGAGGCGCTGAAGCTGGGCTTCAAGAAGACGCTGATCATGACCACCGGTCTGCGGGGCACGGACATCGTTCACAAGATCTCCGAATCGTGCAAGTACCACGGTCTTGAGGTCGTGGTATTCGACCAGGTCGAGTCCAATCCCAAGGACTACAACGTCATGGACGCGGTCTCGCTCTACAACTCGGAGAAGTGCGACTCGTTCATCTCCATCGGTGGCGGGTCGGCTCACGACGCCTGCAAGGGTGCCCGCATCTCCGTGGCCCACGACGGCCGCAGCATCAACGAGTTCGAGGGCTTCAACAAGAGCGAGAATCCCAAGAACCCGCCGCACATCGCCGTATCCACCACTGCTGGAACGGGTTCGGAGACTTCGTGGGCATATGTCATCACCGACACCACCACCGACCCCGACAAGCCGCACAAGTACGTCGCCTTCGATGACGCCTCGGTGACCTCCCTCGCGATCGACGACCCGGTGCTGTACTACGACTGCCCGGTCGCCTTCACCGCCCAGTGCGGTTTCGACGTGCTGGCCCATGCCTCCGAGCCGTACGTGTCCCGGCTGAACTTCCAGCCGTCGCTGGGCAACGCGCTGCACGCCATCCGGCTCACCAACCGGCACCTGCGTGAGGCCACCTGGAACCCCACCGAGCTCGCCGGCCGCGAAGGCATGATGTACGCGCAGTACATCGCGGCGCAGGCGTTCAACTCCGGTGGCCTGGGCATCATCCACTCGATCAGCCACGCGGTGTCGGCGTTCTACGACACCCATCACGGACTGAACAACGCCATCGCGCTTCCGCGTGTGTGGGCGTTCAACATGCCAGTCATGTACGAACGCTTCGCCGACATCGCCGAGGTGATGGGCGTCGACACCCATGGCCTGAGCAAGGTGCAGGCCGCTGATCAGGCCCTCAACGCTGCGATCCGGCTGCTGCGCGATGTGGGTATCACCGAGAAGTTCACCGACGTCAACCAGGACACCCACGTCAAGAACCGCCTCGGCACCGGCCCGACCCCGTTCTACGCGGGCCGCAAGGTCATCGACGGCAGCGCAGCCACCATCGATGCGATCACCAACCACGTGCTCGGCGACGCCTGCACGCCGGGCAACCCGAAGGAATGCACCTTCGAGACGGTTCGTCCGGTCGTCGATCACTGCTTCAACGGCGACCTGGACGATCTGCTCACCTAGGGCATGTCTCCCATATCCCTTTGCGCGGTCTCGACGGCCCGCTGCACGCCTGGCTGCGTTGTCGTTGATCACGGTAGCGTCGCTACCGCTCTCTTCTCCGCCTTGCCAGCCGCACAGCGGATCCGCCGATACCACGTAGTGGATATGGGAGACACGCCCTAGTGCAGCCCACCTCCCCAGGTTCCACGGGGTCCTCTCGTCACATTCGCCCGTGACGAGGTGAGCGGGTGGCGGACAATCAC
>NZ_JAGQTN010000031.1 GCF_020438995.1 Gordonia sp. (in: high G+C Gram-positive bacteria) | reverse complement strand
TCTTCCGGACTCTAGTGCCGCCGGCGGAACAACGAGGCCGATTTCGTCAACGCCGTTCGCGTTCGCTCGGATACGTCCTGCGGGTCAGCCCGGTGCGGGCCGACACCTCGGCGATGGACAGTGCGTCCTCAGTGGACATGACGCCACGGTAGGACTTGGAGCGCACTCGAGGTCAACCACAATGTCGGGGGACATTCTCCGAGCGGGTGGGCAGACCCTTCAGCATCTCAGGTGCCGGGGAGTCGGTATGCACGTTTGCGGCTGGTCACCGGTGCTGTTGCCACGACCAAACCGCGGGCTATCAACTTGCGCAGGATCGGCCGTAGCGTGCCGGGCGATCGTTGCACCGTGTCGGACAGATCTTGCACGGTCATGGTCGCCTCGCTGGTGAGTGCCTCGATGATGGCACGCTCCACAGCTGACAGGTTCGGTCGGTCGGTGGTCGCTACGAGGCGATACGCTCCGTATTCATTCGTTACCAGGTTCGAACTCGCGAGTTCGTCGAGCGCGCTCTGCGCATCTGTGGTGTCGATCGCCAGTTGCCGACGCAGTTCGTCGACGGTCACGGAACCGAGGTGGTGGATCAGCGCCAGCGCGCTGTCTCCTATTGGTGTTCGAATGCGATGCCCGAGGGAATCCAGCCAGTCCCGGGTTTCGGGATTCAGGAGACCGAATCGGTCGAGAACAGTGACGAACTCGGCCGGTACTGAACTGAAACGTGGTGCGGGAAGCCCATTCTGAGTCATCTGGCCGAGCATTCGGGGTATTCCGGATCCCGCGTTCTCGCCTACGGTCTCGTCGCGACCGGTGAACGGAACGTCGGTGAGCAGTCGAGCGAGAATGGGATTTCGCGAGCGTGACTGTCCGGAATAGATCGAATCGATGCTCTGCCCACCCCATAATCCGCCCGGACTGTGAACTTCAAGGCGGTCAGGATACAACTCGATCCGAACCTGATCCCCGCGAGCCATCGGGCTGTAGTCGCGGTGCATGACGGAATTGGCAATAGCCTCACGGATTGCATCGATGGGAATCTCGGGGACGTTGCGTGCTCCCGCGCCGTGAGAGACCCTGCGCACCCGCAGGTTACGCACGACGACAGCCACGGCGTCATCAATCATGTCAGGAATCGAGCCCTCGAGGACTGCGCGGTCGAGCATTCGCTCGTCTCCGACCACCACGTCTTTGGACCCACCAGGGTAGGAAGCGAAACTGATCATCAACTGCGGAAAGAACTGCTGCGGGAACGAACCCAGCGCGAGAAGCCCGCCGAGCGTCGGCGAGCCTGATGCCCGGTCGATCACCCCGATGCGTTCAAGTACCTGTTTATCTGAAGACGTTCCGTCCAGCGACCGGGGCCGATTGGTTCGCAGTCGGGTGATGGTTCGTTCGATGAGGGTCGTATCGAGGTCCGCGATCGTTGCCTCTGTGACCGGTTCTCGGTCCGCCTCGCTCGGCACAGTGAGCACTGATAGCTGAAACACCGAGTACGTGTCGAGCCGATGATCGCCGTCCGCCAGACGTATGTACGCGCCCCGCTCCTTGCCTTGAGCAGTGACGAAGCACGGCTTCTCCGCGGCTGGAAGCTCCTCGACCTCGGCAATCACGATCATTGCGTCGCCGACCCCAACCTGGTCGATCGCCAGGACAGGAGTCGGAGTCAGAGGGCCCGGAGTGTCCTTGGTGCCGCTGGTCCGAACGGCCTCCGCGCGACGATACAAAAGACGATCCGTGTCAGGTGTTGACCTAATGACTTTCGGTTTACTAGGCTTGTCTGTGACCCGGTTCACATGGCGCCCGCGATGTCGGCACACAGCCGGCGCGGGTGGCGAACGCCAAGCGTGAACGACAGACACGAGGAGTGCGTATATGACGACTGTGGAAACCGCCGACCCGTTGGCGGGCATCGCCGACCGTGAGCAGGTGTTCATCGGTGGGCAGTGGGTGGACTCGACGGGTGACGAGTGGATCGACGTCGTCGACTCGTGGTCCGAACGCACCGCGGCGCGTGTGCGGTCCGCGACGGCCGACGATGTCGCGCGGGCGGTCGCGGCGGCGCGGGAGTCGTTCAACAAGGGTGACTGGGTGCGCACGCCGATCGCCGAGCGCGCCGACGTCATCGACGCCATCGCCGACGGACTCGAAGCCCGGCTCGAGGATCTGACCACGCTCGGCATCGTCGAGGTGGGCGTGCCCGTGCCCGTCAGCGCGATGACCCAGCAGATGACCATCGGACTGTTCCGGGCCGTGGCGGAAGAGGCCCGGAACGTCACCCTCATCGAGGAGCGGCCGCGCACCGACGGCGGTGTCTCCCGCATCGTCAAGGAACCCAATGGTGTTGTCGCCGTCATCATTCCGTGGAACGGTCCGATCGGCACGATCGCCTTCAAGGTGATCCCGGCGCTGGCCGCGGGCAACTCGGTGGTGCTCAAGACCTCGCCCGAGGCGCCGCTGTCGCCGTCGGTGTTCGCCGACGTGATCGGTGATCTCGTTGCAGCGGGACGGATTCCGGAGGGGGTGGTCAGCGTCCTGGTGGCCGACCGGGAGGTATCCGAGACCCTGGTCACCAACCCCGACGTCGACCACGTCACCTTCACTGGCAGCACCGTCGCCGGCCGGCGCATCATGAGCCTCGCCGCCGACCGGGTGGCCAAGGTGTCGCTGGAACTCGGCGGCAAGTCCGCCGCCATCATCCTCGACGACGCAGACCTGAACACCGTGCTGGCCAACGCCCCGATGGGCGGCTGCATGCAGTCCGGCCAGGCGTGTATCGCTCTCACCCGAGTGTTGGTGTCGCGCAACAGGCATGACGAGGTGGTGGCCGGCTATCAGGCGGCGCTGAGTCAGATCCCGATCGGAAACCCTTGGGAGCAGACCAACTTCCTCGGCCCGCTCACCTCCGCGCGGCAGCGCGAACGCGTCGAGGGCTACATCGAGGCCGCCAAAGCCGAAGGTGCACAGGTGGTTTACGGCGGTGGCCGGGTCGGCGATCAGGGCTTCTTCGTGCAGCCGACCATTATCGACAACGTGCGCAACGACATGTCGGTCGCCCAGGAGGAGATCTTTGGTCCGGTCATCTCGATCATCACCTACGAGGACGAGGACGAGGCCGTCGCGATCGCCAACGACTCGATCTACGGACTGTCCGGTGCCGTCTTCACCACCGATCTCGAGCACGGATTCGAAGTGGCGCAACGTATCCGGACGGGAACGGTGAATGTGAACACCTCCGTCATCGACTTCACCCTGCCGTTCGGCGGATACAAGCAGTCGGGCCTGGGTCGCGAGGGCGGTCCCGAGGGCCTGGAGGAATTCTTCGAGACCAAGACGGTGCATTTCCCGGCGCCCGCGAGCTGACCTGGGCTCACCTCATCGGCCGTGGCGGTATCAAACCGTCACGGCCAGAGGTGTTTTCGCCGATTCGTGAAAACTACTGCTGACAAATATCGCTTGACGTCTCATGTAAAACGCAATACCGTGGATACCGAAGGTGGCGATCGTCACACTCAGTAACATCCGTTTTGCGTAGTACCCCGGCTTTTGTTGCACCCCAAGGTGATTCGGCCTGAAATGGCCGGCCGGTACGCGAGAATCCAAGGAGCAGTCAGCAAATGACCAACAGGCTTGACGGCAAGGTCGTTCTCATCACCGGCGCCGGATCCGGGCTGGGACGTGAAGCATCACAGCTCTTCTCGTCGGAGGGCGCCAAGATCGCCGTCGTTGACATCGACGGCGACCGTGCCGAGCAGACCGTCAAACTCGTCCAGGAGAACGGCGGCGACGCGCTCGCGATCACCGCCGACGTCTCGAAGAAGGACCAGATCACCGCAGCCGCCGACCAGACCGCCGAACACTTCGGCAAGCTCGATGTCGCCTGGGCCAACGCGGGTGTCATCTCCCGCGGCGGCGTGCCGTCCGTCATGGGCGGCGAGCAGGTCCTGTTCGAGGACCTGACCGAACAGGACTGGAACGACGTGCTCGGCGTCAACCTGACCGGCGTCATCTACACCGCACAGGCCGCGGTGCCCCACCTCAAGGCCAACGGAGGCGGCACCATCATCGCCACCTCGTCGGCCGCGTCGTTCCTGGCCTACCACGACATCTCGTTCTACAGCGCCACCAAGGCCGGCGTGAACGGACTCGTCCGCGGCCTGGCACTGGACCTGGGTCCCTTCGGCATTCGTGTCAACGGGATCGCCCCGACGCACGGTATGTCGCCCAACTTCCTGATGCCGGCCGGGTCGCCAGTGGTGGGCCAGTCCTACGAGCAGATCGCCGGCCCGTGGGAGCCCTTCCACTCGCCCATCCCGCTCAAGCTCAACCGCCCGCCGAACCTCCTCGACAATGCCAAGATCGCGCTCTTCCTGGCCTCGGACGACTCGGCGTACATGTCCGGCTCGGTGGTCAACTCGGCCGACGGCGGCACCCTCGGACGTGTCGGAATCTGGTTCCCCGAGGACCTCGACCAGCCCAACCCCAACGCCTGAATCCCCGGGGGCAGCCCTTCCCCGGTCAGTTCAGCCCAACAAGTCAGGAACACCCATGACGACTATCGAACGCACGCGTGCGGATGTGACCGTAGATCTCGATTTCTACGATCCGACGATCGCGGCACCGGTCGACCGGTTCAACGACCTGGTCGCCGACCTCGCCGCCATCAACCCGGTGGTCTATTCCACCGCCCATGGCGGGCACTGGATCGTCCTCGGATACGAAGAGATCACACAGGTACTGCGCGATCCGGCGACCTACTCCAGCTATCCGAACAATCTGGTGACCAACGAGGCCTTCGGTAAGTTCATCCCGATCGAACTCGATCCGCCGGAGCACACCGCCTACCGGCGGGCGCTGGCCCCGTTGTTCACGCCCAAGCGGATGAGCGAACTGCGGGAGATGGTCCGCGAAACCGTCAACGAGCTCATCGACGGATTCGCGAAGAAGGGTGAGGCGGAGTTCGTCGCGGAGTTCGCGCACGAGCTTCCCGCCCGGGTGTTCCTGGCTCTGATGGACTGGCCGGTGGAGGACGCGCCGCTGTTCACCGAGGCCACCGACATCGTCCTGTTCGGTAAACCCGGCGGGACGGAAGAGGAGTCGCTGCAGGCCCGGGCGATGGCCGGGTTCCAGATGTTCGGCTACTTCCAGAAGATCATCGAAGACCGCCGCGCCAATCCGGGCCAGGATGTCACCTCGACCATCGTGCACACCGAGGTTGCTCTGCCCGACGGAAAGCGTCTGCTGACCGACGAGGAACTCAACCGCATGTGCTTCCTGCTCCTGGTGGCGGGGCTGCATACCGTGCAGGGTTCACTCGCATGGGCGGTGAAGCATCTGGTGGAGAATCCGGAGCAGCGCAAGCTGATCATCGACGACCCGGGAGAGGTGCTGCCGACCGCCGTCGAGGAGATCCTGCGGATCGATTCCGCGATCATCGCGGGCAGGAGCACCACTCGCGAGGTCCAGCTGGGCGGTATGACCATCCCCGAGGGCGATCAGCTGGTGGTGGTCCTGGGCGCGGCCAACCGTGACGGCAGGCAGTTCGAGGATCCGACTCGGCTCGATGTCCTGCGCAAGCACAACCGGCATCTGGCATTCGGCGGAGGTCCGCATCAGTGTCTGGGAATGCATCTGGCGCGTATCGAGATGAACATCGCGCTGGAGGAACTGCTGCGCCGCATTCCGGACTTTGATCTGGTGGCCGAGGATCCGCCGACGTATCACTCCAGTCAGGTGCGGGGCTGTGCACGCATGCCGATCCGGTTCACCCCGGAGTCCTGACCAGCAGTCATTGCTCATTAAACCTTATTACGATAGGTTTATGAGGACTCGGAATCGATGACCGGAGGATTCGATGACCACATCGCTGCCACGGCAGGACCGCATCAGGCGGGCTCTGGAACTGCTGCGCGACAAGACGACCGACAAGTTCGATGAGATCATCCCGCTCGAGGCCGGCGAATACACCGATCCGGTGCTGGCCAAGGAAGAACGGGACTACATCTTCGGACAGGTGCCGTCGATCGTGGCGCACAGTTCCGAATTGCCCCGCGCGCACGACTTCATGACCATCCAGATGCCGCGCAACAATCTGCTCATCGTGCGGCAGAAGGACGGCGGTGTGCGCTCGTTCGTCAATCTGTGCCGACACCGCGGCGCGATGCTCGAGGACCGCGAGAAGGGCCGTTGCCGCATCTTCTCGTGCGGCTATCACCGCTGGTCCTACGATCCGGACGGCTCGCTGCGGGCGATCACCCGCGACAACACCTTCGGTGAGGTCGACCGCAGCGAACACGGCCTGATCGAGATCCCCACCGAGGAACGGCACGGATTCATCTGGGTCGTTGACAACGCCAAGGCCGATATCGACGTCGCCGCATGGCTCGGACCGGACATCGATCCGATGCTCGCGTCGTATCACCTGGAGGATCTCGTCTGCTACAAGGCGGCCGGATTCGATGAGCCGACCAACTGGAAGATCATGCAGGATGCCTTCCTGGACGGTTATCACATCCAGTACGCGCATCCGAATACCGCGGGCAAGATCATCCACACCAATGTGATGGCCTTCGAGGATTTCGGTCGGCATTGCCGATTCATCGCCCCGCGCAAATCGATCGACCGTTTCCTCGAAGAGGATCCCGGCGACATCCCGCTCGACAAGTACGTCACCGAGACCCATTTCATCGGTCCCAACAGCACGCTGCTGCGCCAGCCGGATCATTTTCAGTTGCTGACCTTCCGTCCACATCCGCTCGATCCGATGAAGTCGCGGATGGAGCAGCGGCTGTTCGTGCCCACCGTCGAGGCCAGTGGCTGGCCGCAAGAGAAGTGGGATCACATCTGGAACAAGAACTGGGAGATCCTGCTCGCCGTCCTGCATCAGGAGGACTTCCCGTTGCTGCGCGACGCCCAGCGCGGGCTGGTCAGCGCCGACGCCGGCGACATGATGCTGGGCCGCAACGAGACCGCCAATCAACTGTTCCGCCGCGAGACAAAAAAACTCGTAGCCGCCGGCAGGGCGAACGCTGCCGCCGGCCGGGCCGCGAATTCCGTCACACCGTCAAGTCCCTGACCCAACAGGAGAAATAAGAAGATGACCGCAACCATCGGCAAGGCCCTCGATTGGTGGGCCCGAACAGCACCCGATCGCACCGCGCTGGTTTTCAGTGGGGAGTCCCTGAATTACCGGCAGGTCCGTGACTGGAGCAGCAGGATCGCACGTCTGCTCGTCGGGCAGAAGGGTGTTTCGGAGGGGGACCGGGTGGGGTTGCTCGGGCCCAATTCGCTGACCTGGCCGGTCGCTGCGCTCGCCGCGCTCAAGTCCGGTGGTGTGCTGGTCCCGCTGAACAGCCGCTACAAGCCGGCCGAATTGCGCAAGATCGCCGACGACGCCGGGATCGGTGTGGTCCTCGTGGCACCCGGATTCGAGCAACTCGCCGAGGACACCGTGGCGATCGGTGACCCGTTCACCGTCGTCACCTACTCCGAACTCGACGCGGTCCGTGAGGGGCCGGCCGATGATTTCCGTGTCGATGTGGCCCCCGACGAACCCACATCGGTACTGTTCACCAGTGGTTCGACGGGCCTGTCGAAGGGTGTGGTGCTCACCAACCGGACGCTGTTGTCGATCGTGCTGGAGAACACCCTCACCGAAGAAGGTTTCCGGCCCGGCACCACCACGCTGCTGGTGTTGCCGCTGGCGTTCACCCCGGGACTGGTCTACGGGCTGCTCATCACGACGGTGCTCGGCGGCACGCTGGTCATCGAGCCGGAGCTGAACCCGTCCAATGCGGTCAAGCTCCTCGAAGAGCATTCGGTGGAGGCGATCTTCGGTGTGCCGCTGATCTTCGAGGCGATCTCGCGGGCGCCGGAGTTCGCCGACGCCGAACTGTCCTCGCTCAAGACCGCGATCGTCGGCGGTGCCGCGGTGCCGGTCCCGCTGCTCAAGCGCTGGGCCGACAAGGGTGTGCTGCTGCGCCAGATCTACGGCATGACCGAGGCCGGCGGGGTGGCGACCGCGACGATCAGGGAGGAGGCCTTCGAGTTCCCGGATCGGTGCGGTACCGGATCGATCTTCACCGAGGTCAAGGTGTTCAACGCCGCCGGTGAGCCTGCGGAAGCGGGCGAGGAAGGCGAGCTGGTGGTACGCGGTCCGGGCGTGACTCCCGGCTATTGGAACGATCCGGAGACCACTGCCGTCGCGCTACGCGACGGGTGGCTGCACAGCGGTGACCTCGGGCGTGCCGACGAGGACGGCCGGGTGCAGTTCGTCGACCGGCTCAAGGACCTCATCATCTCCGGCGGCATCAACATCTCGCCGGTGGAGCTGGAGATCGCGATCGGCGCGATCGACGGTGTCCAGGAGGTCGCTGTGATCGCGGCGCACGACGACCGGTTCGGTGAGACGCCTGCGGCGATCGTCACCGCGTCGCCGGATGTCGATGAGAAGGCGGTGATCGAGCATTGCGAGAAGGTGCTGGCCGACTTCAAAGTGCCCCGCTACGTGGTGATCCGGCAGGATCCGCTGCCCCGGCTGCCCAGCGGCAAGCTCGCCAAGACCGTGATCCGTGACGAGTACAAGGACGTGGACACCCGCTTCGACAAGGTTCGCTAGGACACGCACTGGGCCCGGTCAGGTCCGGCAGGAAGATTTCGGCGGAGGTACTCACACGGTGTCGACAACCGTGTGAGTACCTCCGTCGCGTTGTCGGCAGTACAGTGAGTTGGCCGACATCGGGACCAAAGCACTACAGCGGACATGATGTGTCTCATGTAACGTTGTTGTCGGTGGTATCAGTGGTGGAAAGGTGGAGTCGGTGGCACGCAGAAAAACCGGCAATGTGCTCAGTGGGGACCTCGACGAGGCACGTGAGCAGATCATGGTTGCCGCCGAAGCCGTATTCACCCGCTTCGGCGTCGCCAAGACGACGATGGACGATATCGGCCGCCAGGCCGGGGTATCTCGGCCGACCGTCTACCGCTATTTCGGTGACCGGGACACCCTGATCTCGGCGATCATCGAACGCCGATCGCGGTTGCTGTTCGCCAAGGCCCGCGAATTTCTGTTCGACCAGCCGACTTTCGCCGATCAACTGGTCGAAGGCCTGATCTTCCTGGTCGACCGGGGCCGTCGTGATCCGCTGATCCGGATCCTGGTCAGCCCCGAGCACATGCAGATGGCCGAACCTCTGGTGGGCAGTTCGGGTCTCGCGGCGCGGCTGACCGCGGAAATGTGGGGCCCGGTCCTCGAACGTGCGATGGTCGGCGGCGAGATTCGTTCCGATGTCGATATCGACAAGATGTCGGAGTGGATCGCGCTGGTGCAATTCATTCTCGTCGGCCGGCTCGATCTGGATAATCCGGACGACCCGGCGCATCGGGAGATGTTGCGCAACTTCGTGTTACCGGGTCTGCTGCGATCCTCGGCGATGTCCGCACGCAATATCGCCTGAACACGCTCATCGCCTGAACCACAAGGGCCGTCGATTCCCGGGAGTCGACGGCCCTTGTGGTGTTCGGACTACGCGGTGTTCGCGAGCGAACAGCCCGGCTGGCGCGGTGCAAGGCTCGCGGTATGTCGAGTTCCCCGACCCGCCACTGCCGCGGATGTTCGCCCGGTCCGCCGGTTTCGTCCTCTACCGGCCGGGGGACCTTCGCTGTTGCCCATTCTGACGCAGTGCATAATACTGGTCGGGGCGGTGTCGGCATCGGTGCCGCGACGGGAAGTTCAGCGCGGAAGGGAGCCGGGTGCCATGCCTGCGAGTAAGCGACGGTTGATCAAGAAATACTCGAACCGAAAGCTGTACGACACCGAACGCCGCAAGTTCACCACGATCGACGACCTGGCGGCACTGGTCGAGTCCGGTGTCGACGTGCAGGTCGTTGATCATGAC
Source organism: Gordonia sp. (in: high G+C Gram-positive bacteria) (assembly GCF_020438995.1). Lineage (GTDB taxonomy): Bacteria > Actinomycetota > Actinomycetes > Mycobacteriales > Mycobacteriaceae > Gordonia. Next base: position 4,210 of record NZ_JAGQTN010000031.1, on the reverse strand, counting down.
ACCGGTGTCGACCGGACCGACGAGGTACTGGTTCAGCTGGTGCGCCGCAAGGTGCAGACCAAACCCGAGTCGTCGAGCCTGTTCTCGGAGCTGCTCCGGGCGCCGGCCGACGTGGCGCAGAGTCTTGTCGACGGTTTGACCACCATCAGCAACCTGCCCGAAGAGGCCAAGCTCCCGGGGCGGCCACGCGTGCGCCGGGCACCCGAACCGGCACCCGAACCCGATCCGGCGCAGCAGGAGGAGATCCGGGAGCTGCGCGACCAGATCGCTCAGCTGACCAAAGTCGTTGCGAAACTGGTTGATTCGCAGATTCCTGACGAGGACGAGCCGGACGAGCCAGGAGAATAGTCAGTCTGCGCCCGGATGCTCTCGCATCCGGGCCATCTGCTGCGTAACGGCCAATACATAAAGGCTGCCGCGTCGACGGTGTCCGGGTGATACCCGGCGCACTGTCGGTGCGGCAGCCTTTGTGTGTGTGGTGCCCGCGTCAGGCGGGCGCGACCGATGCTACTTGGCAGCGCCGGCCTTCACGGCGGCGAGCTGGTCGACCTTGGCGGTCAGCTCGACCAGCGCCAGGCGCAGGGTGGCCACTTCGTCGGCGCTCGGGGCGTCGGAGCTCTCGTCGCTCAGGGCCGAGGTGGCGGCGTCGCGGGTCTTGGTCTCCAGGTCCTGGGCGCGGTCGATCAGGTCGTCGACGAGGGCCTTGCTGTCGTCGATGACGTCGCTGAGGAAGGTGGTGAGGGTGTTCTTGCGACGAGCTCCCATGGGAGTTCTCCAATCGTGTGAGGGGGAAGTGTGCTGAGTCATGTTGATTTCTGCACTGCATAAATTATTACACTGCGCGTAATGAGAGTCAATCGCTGATTCTATGATCTGGATCACTGCTATGTCCGGAGCTGTTGTGCGGCACCGACGTCAGTGCGTGAGGTGCTCGACGATGAAGACCTGCACCTCGCCGACCAGGAAGCCGAGCAGTGCGCCGACCATGATCAGCGTCTTCTCGTCGGCACGGAAGACCGGGCGCAGGACCTTTTCGAACTCCTCGGGGGTCATCGCAGCCATCTTCTCCGACATGGTCGCCTCGATGTCGAGCGTCTCGGCCAGGTAGTCCTCGGCCGAACCGAGCAGCAGGTCCGGCAACACGGCGAGCGCCTCGGAGGCGAATGCCGCACACATCGGCTCGATCTGGGTCAGATCCAGACCCACGCGGGCGACGCCCTTGGTCGGGCCGCTGAGGATGTCCAGGAACCCGTCGAACAGCCGGCCGGCGGATATCCCCGCGACCTGAACGCTGCCGAAATCGATCTCCTTGAACAACGGGAGATCTCGCAGCTGGATATCGACGTAGCGATTCAGATCGCCGAGTTCTTCGCGCAGGGTGGCCTCGAGTACCTCGGCGAGCACCTGCTCGGCCTGCGCGGTGTCCGGACCCGTGCACAGGCTGCGAATCAGCCTGTCGGGGGTCAGGACCTTGGTTCCGATCAGCGAACCGTAGTCCTGGGCCACCACGATACGGTGCTGCTGGAACAGGCCCTGCCACTTGATGAATCCCAGGTACTTCTTCGGTTCGCGCGGGTAGAAGATGAGCCGGAGGGCGGCCCAGTCGGTGAACCATCCGGTGAACAGGCCGAACAGCGGCATGACCCATGGGTTGTGGGTCAGCGCCCAGACGGCGACCTGCACGAGGCCGATGAAGAAGCCGAAGACGAAGCCGCTGCGCCTGATGAATGCGAACTCCCTGTGCCCGACCTCCTTGAACATCGACTCCAGCGTCGTCGGATCGTTCAGGAACTCGTTGGTCGCCATCGTCTTCAGGTCGAAGACCTCGTCGACGCGGTCCACGATCCCGTCGAACATCAGTACGGCGGCATCGGGCGCCGAGCGCTGTACCCGCTCGATCAGGAAGTCCTTGGCCGGCGAGGGCAGAAGATTCCACAGCGTGGGCTGGTACTCGGCCAGCACCTTGCGGGTGATCCGGGAGACCTCCACCCGAAGCGGGCGGTCGATCCGGGCCGCGAGTTCGGCCGGGTCGATGCGTTCGGCGATCTCTCTGGTGTTGATCAGGCGCGGGGTCAGGGTGTCGCAGAGGATGTCCACCATCTGGGGTGCGCGCCTGGGAATGATGCCCTGCCACCCGAGTGCGCCGATGCCTTTGAATTCGTATGGGCGAAACATCATGCGGATGGCCACGAGCTTGGTGCTCCACCCGATCAGCGCCGCGACGAACGGCATCGCCACATAGATCGGCCAGTTCCGCTGGAAGTCGTCGGTGATCTCGGCCCACGTCTGCACTGCTGTGTACTCCTATGTTGTTTCGACGCGGACCCCAGGTCGTGGGGGCGGTCCGGATTCTGCTGACATTTAGTTGAAAGATTTAGCTGTTTAAAGGGACTGTACACGCGGAGCGATCGACGTCCGTTTTAGAGTGATGTACATCACGTTCGGGGTGTGGGGGGTGACTTTCGGGCGTGCTGGTCCGGTTCGTGTCGGATCAATCTGCTGACACTTGACAAAAATCGTCTCATGTAGATTAATCTAACCCCAATAGATGTGGTTCGGCTCACAGTGGCCACGGGATCGGGACCAGACCACGTCGATGTGTCGGACATCGGACGGAAGCTGCATGCGTGATCAGGGGACGCCGCGTGGACCTGCGGGGCATCTCCGGGTGATCGCTGTATGACTTCAGGGAGGAAGCAATGAGCGTTGTCGCGCTCGAGTCGCGGGCCGGTTCAGGTAACTGGCTCAGCGGCTTGTTCGGGTTGATCGGCCGGTTCTTTTCCGGCTTCTACGGCCGCGTGTCACAGAGCATTTCCACGATCGGTCGCTCCGCGCATCTGGCGGGCGAGATGATCAGGTACTCGGTCACCGACAGCATCTCGCTCCGGCTCGCCGGCGGTGAGGTCATCGACCAGACGTGGCGGATGTTCAAGGTCACCGCCCTGCCGGCCTTGCTGATGGCGGTGCCGATCGGTGCCGAGGTATCGGTGCAGGTGGGCGGCGTGATGGACCAGGTGGGCGCCAACTCGCTCGCCGGCGCTGCCAGCGGTCTGGGTGTGGTCAGCCAGGGCGCGCCGATGGCTGCCGGGCTGCTGATGAGTGGCGCCGCCGCATCGGCCATCGCCTCCGACCTCGGCGCCCGGTCGATCCGCGAGGAGATCGACGCGATGCGGGTGATGGGCGTCAACCCCGTTCAGCGGCTGATCGTTCCCCGCTTTCTCGCGATGATCCTCATCGCCCCCACGCTGTGCGTGATGATCATCGCCTCGGGTGTCGGTGCGGGTCTGGCCATCTCGGCGAACGTGAACAACGTTGTGCCGGCGAGCTTCTGGCAGTCCTTCGGCGCATTCGCCACGCCGGTGGACCTGATCTTCTCGGTGGTGAAAGCGGTCCTGTTCGCCTTCATCGTCGTGGTCATCGCCAGCCTGCGGGGCCTTGAGGCCAAAGGTGGCCCCAAGGGCGTGGCCAACGCGGTGAACGCGTCGGTCGTGCTCAGTGTGTTCTGCATCTTCATGACCAACCTCGCGGTCAGCCAGCTCCAGACCATGTTCTTCCCAGCCCGATTGGCATAAACGATGGCACCTGAACCAGGTTCTGCTGAACCGTACTCACCGACAACCGTTCCCGCGGGGAGGATCGCCCCGGCCGGCGGTCACCTCATCCGCGCCGGGCGGGCGATCTCCGGCAAGATCTCGGCAATGTTCGCCGAGATCGGTCAGATCGGGATGTTCGTCTGGAAGACGTTCACCCTGCTGCCCACCACCATCCGGCACTACCGCAAACAGACCCTCAAAACCATGAACGACATGGCCTGGGGCAGTGGCTCGATCATCGTCGACGGTGGTGTGGTCAGCCTGATGTTCTTCCTGGGCATCGCGGTCGGCGCAGTGGTCGCGATCATGGCGTTCATGGCGTTCGACCTGCTCGGCTTCGGCGCACTGACCGGAATCATCAGCTCGTTCGGCAACATCCGCGTCGTCGCCCCGATCATCACGGGCATCGGATTCGCAGCCCAGGCCGGCTGCCGGATGACCGCCGAGATCGGCGCGATGCGGATCTCGGAGGAGATCGACGCCACCGAGGTGATGGGCCTGCGCGCCATCCCGTTCGTCGTCGGTACGCGGCTCGTCGGCGGCATGCTCGTGGTGCTGCCGAGTTACGTTCTGGCCCTGGTGATCAGCTTCATCACCGGCGGCATCATCGTGAAAAC
>NZ_JAGQTN010000277.1 GCF_020438995.1 Gordonia sp. (in: high G+C Gram-positive bacteria) | reverse complement strand
GCCGGGAATGGTTTCGCCGCACCGGGTTTCGCAGCCGATCATGGTGGCACCGGCGATGTGGGGGCCGCGGTCACCGGCATCGAGACGCTCGGTTATGCCGATCTGTCACTGATGGTGAAATCCGGTGTGCAGTGGGGGCTTTTCGGTGGTGCCGTCGAAAATCTGGGCACCGCAAGGCATCACGAGAAGTATGTGCCCGGCATCATCAATCTCGACGTTCTCGGCTGTTTCGCGATGACGGAGACCGGACACGGTTCCAATGTGGCGGCGGTGGAGACCACCGCCACCTACGACGCGGCCACGCAGGAATTCGTGGTCCACTCCCCGACCGCGTCGGCACGTAAGGACTACATCGGCGGGGCGGCCGAACATGCCAGGGTCGCAGCGGTTTTCGCGCAGCTCATCACCGGTGGACCCGGTGAGGAACCCGAAGGGCGCGGCGTGCACTGCTTCGTCGTACCGATCCGCGACGACGACGGCAACGACCTGCCCGGAGTCACCACATCGGACTGCGGCTACAAGGGCGGCCTGGCCGGTGTCGACAACGGCCGCGTCATGTTCGACCAGGTGCGCATCCCGGCGGAGAATCTGCTCAACCGGTACGGCGACGTCGCTGAAGACGGCACCTACTCCTCACCCATCGAATCCACCAACAAACGCTTCTTCACGATGCTCGGCACGCTTATCCGGGGCCGCGTGTGCGTGGCCGCCACCGCGGGTGCCGCCGGCCGCAAGGCACTCACCCTCGCCACCCGATACGGCTTGCTGCGCAAGCAATTCGAGGCACCCGACGAGCAGGGTGAAGTCACCATCCTCGACTACCTGGGCCATCAGCGAAAACTGTTGCCGCTCATCGCGAAATCGTACGCCATCGCGATGGCGCAGAACGACATCACCGCACGCCTGGCCGCGGCCGATCCCGACGGGGCGCGCAGGCTCGAAGCCGACGTCGCCGGGTTCAAGGCATACTCCACCTGGCATGCGTCGAACGCGGTGAACACCGCGCGCGAGGCGTGCGGCGGCGCCGGCTACCTCGCCGAGAACCAGCTCTCGATCATCCGCGGCGACATCGACGTGTTCACCACCTTCGAGGGCGACAACACCGTCCTGTACCAGCTCGTCGGCAAGGAACTGCTCGGCGCGTACGCCGACGACATCCGCGGGCTGTCAGCTCGCGGCTGGGTGCGGTTCGTCGCGACGATGGCCCGCGACGTCGTCGCCGAGAAGACCGCGGTCCGTCAGGTGATCCAGACCATCCTCGACGACTCCGACGAGGACACCGACGACTCGTCGCTCACCAATCGCGGCACCCAGATCCGGTTGCTGCGCAAACGCGAGGACCACCTCCTGCGCACGTGCGCGCAACGCCTACAGAAATCCAAGTCCGACGACGACGCGTTCGACGTGTTCAACAGCGCCCAGGATCACCTGCTCAAGGTGGGCCACGCACACACCGAACGGCTCGTGCTCGAGTCGATGATCGCCACCATCGCCGAATGCGAGGATGGGCCGGTCCGCGAGCTGCTGTGGAAGGTGTGCGACCTGTTCGTCTACTCGGTACTGGAAGCGGACCTGGCCTGGTTCCTGATGCACCGCCACGTCTCCGTCGAACGCGCCAAAGCCGTCCGCCGCGGCGTCAACGACCTGTGCACCGACCTACGCCCCCACGCGCGCGCTCTGGTCGATGCCTTCGGCATCCCCGAACAACTCCTCACCGCCCCCATGCTCGACCACGGATAGCCGAAAAAAACCGCCCTCCACGGGCCGGTTGCCGGAAATACGCGGCGGGCACGCTGTGGAGGGCGGTTTTTGTTCGTCAGTTGTCTTTGCGGCCGCGCGGGGGAATGCCGAGCTGGACGGCGTGGACGGCTTCGGTGAGTTCGCGGCGCAGGGTCTCGACGTCGCGGGCCCACGCCTGGGCGAGGGTGCCGTCGGCCAGTTTGACGCCGATACCTTTGCGGCGGCGGGGTACGCCGTGTAATTCGCCGAGCGCCTTGGCGCTCTCCCACTTCTTGGACTCGGGGCTCTCATTGGGCGGGAAGATCTTCTTGATCTCGCTCAGCGGCAGCGTGCGCGTGCCCTGCCGCAGTGTGGTCTCGGTGAGGCACACGCTGACGTGACGGCGGGCGGCATACACCTGGACCAGCGAGAACGACACCAGGATCAGCCCGAACATCGACATCACCGGCCAGTGCACCTGGCCGGGCCCGGAGATCTCCATCGCGAGGACGGCGCCGACCATGACCGGACCGATCGCCACGACCCACCAGCTGCCGCCCTGTTCGGCGAACAGCACTTCACCCTCATCGACGGGTGCGGCCGGCTTCTCCTCGTTCAGGGGCTCGTCGGCCGCCGGGCTGTCGCTCATTTGTGCCCCTTGGCCGGACGCTGCTTGTCCTTGGGCTCGCCCGTGTACCAGGCCTCCGATTCGGGCCGGTAGGCCAGCAGCGAACCGAACAGGCCCGCGATCGCTGCGAGCAGCGGGAAGGCGAAGCCCACTCCCACTCCGATGCTGAAGAACATGAGCATCGCCACGACAACGAGGGTGAGCGCGGCCAGCGACGACCGCCACCGCGCATCGCCGACGAACGCCCGGCTCCCCATCAGCACGTACGCCACACCCACCGCGATCAGCAGCACCCCGACGCCGACCGGTGCCAGCGTCGAACCGTCGACGAGGAAGCCGGCGATCGCCCCGAGAACACCGAGGGCGATCAGGCCGATCCCGCCTCCGAGCCAACAACGGTATGCCCAGGTGACGTACTTCGGGCGGGTCGCGGGGTCAGGTTTGATCACCGGTGTTGCGTCCTTCGGTCTGATTGGGCTGCTGTTCACCATACGACGGGCCCGGGTGCGGCGGATACGGCGGATAGCCGGCGACCGGAGGCTGGATCGGCGGTACGTTGCGCTTGTCGGGGTTCTTCCTGTCGCGGCGGTAGCGGGCCATCTCCCGGCAGTACGTGTAGGTCTCACCGCGCATCATCATCACCGCCGCTCCGAGGGCGGCGACACCGCTGATCACGGTCGGGATCATCACCCAGCCCGACGCCATGTCGCCGAAGAACGCCAGCACCATGCTGACCGCGACGTACATGCTGATACCGCCGAGCGCGATACGGGCGGCGTTGTAGCCGCTGCGGGTCAACAGCACCACGCCGATACAGACCGCGGTGATCCCCACGCCGACCACCACCATCACCCCGATGATCGTCGATGATGCGGACAGCAGGTCGATCTGATCCTGCGGGGTGTCTTTCGGCAGATCGGCCACCGCGTCGGCGAAGTAGTCACGAATCATCGGGTACTGGCCGACGAAGGCGATGATCTGCCCGACGATGACGACGACCCACAGTTCGACGGCGATCGACACCGACTCGACGAGCTTGGGGCGGCCCGCGGGGAGATCACCGGGGCGCTCGGGCTGTTGCGCCGTGGGGAACGGAACGGACATGTCACCTAGCCTAGGACACCGGGCTCAACGAGAACTTACGCCGCGATCAGCCCAGCCACGTGGCGACTTCGGCCGCCCAGTAACTGAGGATGATCGACGCTCCGGCCCGGCGGATCGAGGTCAGCGATTCCAGGATCGCGGCATCGCGGTCGATCCAGCCGCGCTCGGCGGCGGCCGTGATCATCGAGTACTCGCCGCTGATCTGGTAGGCGGCCACGGGCACATCCGACATCTCGGCGACGTCGCGGACCAGATCGAGGTAGCTCATGGCCGGTTTCACCATCACGATGTCGGCGCCCTCGTCGAGGTCGAGGCGCACCTCACGCAAGGCTTCGAGACGGTTCGCCGGATCCTGCTGGTAGGTGCGGCGGTCGCCCTGCAATGAGGACCCGACGGCCTCGCGGAACGGTCCGTAGAACGCGGAGGCGTATTTGGCGGCGTAGGCGAGGATGCCGGTGTCGGTGAACCCCTCGGCGTCCAGGGCGGCACGGATGGCGGCCACCTGGCCGTCCATCATGCCGCTCGGGCCCAACAGGTGTGCCCCGGCACTGGCCTGCGCCAGCGACATCGCCACGTACCGGTCGAGCGTGGCGTCGTTGTCGACACGGCCCGCGTCGTCGAGGACGCCGCAGTGGCCGTGGTCGGTGAACTCGTCGAGGCAGGTGTCGGCCATCAGGACCGTGCTGTCGCCCAGGTCGGCGGCGAGCTGCCGCAATGCCCGGTTGAGCACACCGTCCGGGTCATCGGCGCCGGAGCCGGCAGCATCCTTGGACACCGCATCGGGCACCCCGAACAGCATCAACCCGCCGACGCCCGCGGTCACAGCCTCCTCGGCGGCCTTCCTGAGCGAATCGGTGGTGTGCTGCACCACGCCCGGCATCGATGAGATCGGCCGCGGTGCGTCGATGCCGTCGGCCACGAACATCGGCAACACCAGCTGCCGCGGCGCCAAGGTGGTCTCGGCGACCAGTCGGCGCATCGCCGGAGAAGTGCGCAACCGACGCGGACGAATCACAGGTGACACCGAACCCAGCCCCTCAGCTCCGCGACCGCCGCGGCTTCTTGCGCGGCGGCGGCAACGCACCCTCGGCCCGCAACCGGGCGGCGTGTTCGGCGAGTGCGTCCACCAGATCCGGTATCGACGCCGTCTCCGGCTGCACGTCGACACGCAGACCGAACTCGGTGGCCGTCTCGGCGGTCTTGGGCCCGATGCACGCGACGATGGTCCGCGCGTGCGGCTTGCCCGCGATGCCGACGAGATTGCGCACCGTCGACGACGAGGTGAAGCACACCGCGTCGAAACCGCCGGTCTTGATCATCTCGCGGGTCTCGGCCGGCGGCGGAGCGGCCCGCACCGTGCGGTACGCGGTGACGTCGTCGATCTCCCAGCCACGATCGCGCAGTCCCTCGGACAGGGTTTCGGTAGCTATGTCGGCGCGCGGCAGCAGTACCCGGTTGACGGGGTCGAACACGTCGTCGTAGGGCGGGAACACGTCGAGCAGCCCGAGCGAGCTCTGCTCCCCCTCGGGCACGAGTTCGGGGTTGATGCCGAAGGCACGGACCTTGTCGGCGGTGGCCTCGCCCACGCAGGCGATCTTGACGCCGGAGAAGGCGCGAGCGTCGAGACCGAACTCGGCGAACTTCTCCCACACGGCACGCACCGCGTTGGTGGAGGTGAACACGACCCACTGGTAGCGGCCGTCGACGAGGCCCTTGACGGCGCGTTCCATCTGGGCGGGGCTGCGCGGCGGTTCGACGGCGATCGTCGGCACCTCCTTGGGGACGGCGCCGTGCGAGACGAGCCGGTCGCTCATGTCGGCGGCCTGATCCTTGGTACGCGGCACCAGCACGGTCCAGCCGTACAGCGACCGCGACTCCCACCACGACAGCTTGGAACGCTGGCTCACGGCCTTGCCGACGGTCAGCACCAGCGGCCCGGCCAGCGCGCCGCCCAGTTCGTTGATGGTGGCGAGGGTGCCCTCGATGGTGCGCTGGGCACAGGTGGTGCCGTTGATGGTGATAGCGACGGGGGTCTGGGCGGCCATGCCGTGTTCGGTGAGCGCGCTGGCGGCCTCGGCCAGATGTCCCGACGTCGCGTGCAGCACCAGCGGTCCGGGGGCGGCTGCCAGCGCCGGCCAGTCGACCTCGCCGCGCACGTCGGCGGCTGTGTGGGTGGACCCGAGCGGCATGCCCGCGTAACTGGGCACGACGGAGGCGGCGGGCAGTCCGGGCAGTACCTCGAACTGAATCGAGGTACGGGCGACGGCGTTGACCTCGGCGAGCACCGAGTCGGTGGTCAGCGGATCACCGGCGACAACGCGCACGACGTCCTCGCCCGCCTTGGCGGCGGCGACGAGCGTGCGGGCGACCTCGGTGGGGTCGCCGAGCGCCGGACGCACCACCGACTCCTCCTCGGCAGGTTCGGCCGGGACTTCCTCGACGGGTGCGGGGATCTGCGTGCCTTCGGCCTTGGCGGCTTCCTCGGCGGCCTTCGCGGCGGCCGACTTACGGCCCGCGCGGCTGCGAGTCTGCTGCGGCACGTCGTCGCGGTAAGCCGAACCGATCAGCTCGACCACCCCGGCCGGCACATCGGGGTCGATGTAGGCGGTCGTCGCATGCACGACGACGTTGCGCGCCCGCACTGTCAGCAGGTCGGGGTCACCGGGACCCGAACCCACGAAAAGTATCCGGCCCGGTCGCCCCAGTCCTGCCCTGTTCCCCGGTGTGACGTTGTTCGCTGCACGGCTCATGCGTTCGCACTCTCCTGCCCTGTCCGTTCAGGGCTGCGGTAACTTGCGCTGTCACCAGCATGAGAGTCGACGGTGTCCGCCGGCGCCGGCACGTCGGGCGAACCCGCCGTGTCTACGTCACGACGTGGGTCAGTCCCGCGAACCGGTGCCGATGAGCTCCGCGGCTCCCAGCTCCAACAGTTCGGCGGCGAGATCCTTGCCCAGCCGGACGGCCTGATCGACCGGACCCACCACCGAAGCGCGGATCACATCCGATCCGTCCTCGGCCGCCACCCCCGCACGCAGCGAGAGTTCGGCGAAGATGCGCCCGTCCTCGTCGATCGACTCCACCACCTCGGCAATGGCTCCGACCGGAGCGGTGCACCCGGCCTCCAAAGCCGCTAGCAACGCCCGCTCGGCCTCCACGGCCGACCGTGTGGATGGGTCATCCAACTCGGCGAGTATTCTCACCAGCTGCGCATCGTCACCGCGACATTCGACGGCCAGCGCCCCCTGTGCGGGGGCGGGAAGCATGACCACCGGATCGAACGCCTCGGACACCACTTCGGTGCGTCCGATCCGTACGAGTCCGGCCCTGGCGACCACGACCGCGTCGAGTTCACCGCCTGTGACTTTGCCCAACCGAGAATCTAGGTTGCCTCTTAGGGGGCGAATTTCCAAACCGAGACCCAATGCTCTAAGCTGTGCTGCCCTGCGTGGGGATGAGGTGCCGATCACCGACCCCGCAGGCAGCTCCCCGAGCACCAGGTTGTCCCTGCTGACCAGCGCGTCCCGCGGATCCGCACGCGGCGGGATCGCGGCGATGAACAGGTCCGGATCGGATGCGGTCGGCAGGTCCTTGTACGAGTGCACGGCCACGTCCACCTCCCGGTTGCGCAGCGCCGACCGGATGGCGGTGGTGAACACCCCGACACCGATCTCGGCGACCGGTGCCGCCGACAGGTCGCCGGCGGTCTTGATGATCACCAGTTCCGCCGGATGCCCGGCGGCGGTGAGCGCATCGGCGATCGTCTGTGCCTGGGTGGTGGCCAGCTGAGAGCCACGAGTCCCGATCCGAATCACTGCATTGCCCCTGATCAGTGCCGTAGGTGATGTCCGTGCCGCAGCGGTCAGTGCTGGGACCGGCGCCGGTCGTCGAGCCCGGTCTCCGGCGCCGACACCGGTCCGGTCGCACCCGGCTTGAGTTCGAACAACTCCCGCAACGCCTCGGCGTAGTGGTCGCCGTTCGGGGTGGCGGCGAGCTGCTTGACCCGGACGGTCGGTGCGTGCAGCAACTTGTCGACGACACGCCGCACCGTCTTGGCGACCTCGTCGCGCTGCGGGTCGTCGAGGCCGGGCAGCCGGGTTTCCAGCCGCAGAATCTCGGCCTCCACCACCTCGGCGGCACGCTGACGCAGCGCGGCGACGGTGGGAGTGACCTCGGCCTGCCGCTGCAGCGTCAGGTAGTCGGTCAGTTCGGCGGCGACGATGGACCGCGCGGCCAGCGCGTCGTTCTCGGCCGCGCGCGTCGCCTCGTCGTCGCGCAGTCCGGCGATGTCGACAATGTGCACGCCCGGCAGCCGGGCCGCGGCTGGGTCGACGTTGCGGGGAAGTCCCAGGTCACAGATGACGAGCGGCGTGGTCGCGGTCCGGGCGGCGAGTGCCTGGTGCACCTCACCCACACCGACCACCGCCCCGACGCTGCCGGTGGCCACGACGACGATGTCGGTGTCGGCCATGACCGAGGCCAGGTCGTCCAGGCCCGCTCCGCGCACCGAGATGCCGTGGTTCGCGGCGACGTTCCCGGCCAGATGTTCGGCGTTGGCCAGCGTCCGGTTGACCACCACCATGTGCCCGACGCCCTCACGCGCCAGATGCGCGGTGGCCAGCCCACCCATCGCGCCGGCACCGATCACGACGGCCGAGCGCAGCCGCGCCGCATCGGGATCACCGGCGATGAGGGTCTTGGCGCGGTGCAGCGCCACCGACACCACCGAGGCGCCGGCCCGGTCGATGCCGGTTTCGGTATGGACGCGCTTACCGACGCGCAGCGCCTGCTGGGCCAGCTCGTGCAGGGTGCGGCCGGCGGCCTTCTCGGCGTCGGCGCTCAGGTAGGCGTTGCGGATCTGCCCGAGGATCTGCTGCTCGCCGACGACCATCGAATCGAGTCCGGCGGCGACGGTGAACAGATGCTCGACGGCGGCCTCGGAGTAGCGCACGTAGGCGTGTTTGGTGAGCTCGTTGACACCCATGCCCGAGTGCTCGCCGAGTACCTCGCCCACGGCTTCGAGGGCCGGGTGGAAGGCGTCGACGACAGCGTAGATTTCGATGCGGTTGCAGGTGGAGACGAGCATCGCCTCGGAGATGGACCGGTGTGCGAGGAGCTTGTGGACGAGTTTGGGCCGGTCGTATTCGGACACGGAGATGCGCTCGAGCACCTCGACCGGAGCACTTCGGTGCGATACTCCGAACAACAGAACACTCACGCGGTCACCGCTTCTTCGCCGATAGCCTGATTACTCTCTGTAGTAGGCACAATACGGTTCCGTGCGGCGGCGGTGCGCACCGCATAGGCCTGGAAGCCGAGTACCTGCAACTCCAAGGCTAAATCAACCTGTCTGACCACGACGTCGGAGTCGACGGACAGGTGCACGGGTGTCACATTGAGCAACTGCCGGATCCCGCTGGAGGTGAACGCATCACAGGCGTCCTGCGCATCCTCGTCGTTGGTGGCGATCACCCCGAAATCGATACCGGTCTCCAGACCGTTGCAGGTGAGCGCAACCTCGCTGAGCGGGACGACCACCAGGTCGTCGCCGAATCTGGTGCCGATGACCGCCGGGTCCGTGTCGAACAGGGCAGCCACCGTGAATCCCCGCCCGAATCCGGCGTGCGAGATAAGGGCGTGCCCGAGCCTGCCCGCGCCCGCGAGCGCGACGGTGTTGGTGCGGTCGGTATGCAGGGCCAGCTTGATGCGTGCGGTCAGCCGGGATACGTCGTAGCCCACACCGCGCACCCCCACGGCACCCACATAGGACAGGTCCTTGCGCAGGATCGACGGGTTCACCCCGGCGGCGGTGGCGAGTTCGACGCTGGAGGCCACGACGGTGCCGCGAGCGCTGAACGACCGCAACACGTACAGGTACGTCGCCAGGCGGGTCACGGCCGGACGGGGAATCGTCGTCGACTGCCCCATCACCCGCCCACCCTTCGTATCCGGTCCTGATCAGCTGCGCTTCTCAGGGTAGTGCCGACGTGTTCCAGCTCACGCCCCGGCCTCTTTACG
>NZ_JAGQTN010000276.1 GCF_020438995.1 Gordonia sp. (in: high G+C Gram-positive bacteria) | reverse complement strand
GCCTCAGGGACCGAGAAGGTGACCGGCTCACGCATCGGTTTGGCCTCAGGGATCGGGTGGGTGGCCGGCTCATTGCGGCGGCCGGGCCACGGTCAGAGGCGTTCGATGATGGTGACGTTGGCGGTGCCGCCGCCCTCGCACATCGTCTGCAGGCCGTAGCGGCCGCCGGTGCGTTCGAGTTCGTTGAGGAGGGTGGCAAAGAGCTTGGTGCCGGTGGCGCCGAGGGGGTGACCGAGGGCGATCGCGCCGCCGTTCGGGTTGACTTTGGCCGGATCGGCACCGGTCTCCTTGATCCAGGCCAGCACCACCGACGCGAACGCCTCGTTGATCTCGACGACGTCGATGTCGTCGATGCTCATGCCCGCCTTGTTCAGGGCGTACGCGGTGGCCGGGATGGGTGCCGAGAGCATCATCACCGGGTCGTCGCCGCGCACCGACAGGTGGTGGATGCGGGCGCGCGGGGTGAGGTCGTACTGCTTGAGGGCGGCCTCGGAGACGACCAGCGCCGCCGATGCGCCGTCGGAGATCTGGGAAGCGACGGCCGCGGTGAGCCGGGAACCCTCGGCGAGCGGTTTGAGGCCGGCCATCTTCTCCAGCGTGGTTTCGCGGGGGCATTCGTCGACGGACAGATCACCGTAGGCGACGATCTCGCGGTCGAAGCGGCCGTCGGCGATGGCGGTGCGGGCGCGGTCGTGCGAGTTGAACGCCCACTGCTCCATATCCTCGCGGCTGATGTCCCATTTGACGGCCATCGCGTCGGCGCCGGCGAACTGGGAGATCTCGGCGTCGCCGAAACGCTTGCGCCAGCCCTCGGATTCTGCTGTGGGCGTGGTGAATCCGAACTCCTGTCCGGCGATCATGGCCTGCGAGATGGGGATTGCGCTCATGTTCTGCACGCCACCGCCGACGACAACGTCCTGGGTGCCGCTCATCACGCCCTGGGCGGCGAAATGGATTGCCTGCTGCGATGATCCGCACTGGCGGTCGATCGTGGTGCCGGGTACGCCCAGTGGCATCCCGGCGGCCAGCCACGCGGTGCGGCCGATGTTGCCGGCCTGGGGGCCGATCGCATCGACGCAGCCGAACACCACATCGTCGACGACCTCCGGGTCGATGCCGGTGCGTTCGACGATCGCCGCGATGACGTGGGCGCCGAGGTCGGCGGGGTGTGCCTTGGCGAGTGAGCCGTTACGTTTGCCGACCGGGGTGCGGACGGCGTCGACGATGTAGGCCTGGGGGGTGGTCATGGTGGTGTCCTTCGTTGATGTCGGTGGTTGCGCTGAGAGCCGTCCGTCGCCGGACCCTTCGTGACGCTGCCGGTCGGCTCGCAAGCCGGCGCGACGGCGGCTCCTCAGGGATCAACAATCAGGCGCGTTGGGAGGAGATGGAGACGACTTCGCCGGTGAGGTAAGTGGTGTAGTCGCTGGCGAGCATCGCTATGGTCGCTGCGACCTCCCAGACCTCGGCGGCGCGGCCGTAGGCCTCTTTGGAGGCGAGTTCGTCGAGGAGTTCGTCGCTGGTGACCTTGGCGAGGAACGGGTGCTTGGCGATCGATGGGGCGACGGCGTTGATGCGCACCCCCACATCGGCGGCTTCGATTGCGGCGCAACGGGTCAGCGCCATGACACCGGCCTTGGCGGCGGCGTAGTGCGCCTGGCCGCGCTGGGCGCGCCAGCCGAGGACCGAGGCGTTGTTGACGATGACGCCGCCGTGCTCGACGGAACCGAAGTAGCGCAGCGCGGCCCGGGTGGCGCGGAAGGTGCCGGTGAGGGTGATGTCGACGACGCGATCCCACTCCTCATCGGTCATCTGTGCGACCGGTGTCTCGCCGCCGAGACCGGCATTGTTGACCAGCACATCGATGCGGCCGAGTTCGGTTGCGGCACCGGCGATCAGGTCGTCGACCTCGGCGGTGTCCTGCACATTGCAGGTGAGCTGGGCGACGGTCCGATCAGGGAACTCCTCGGCGAGCTTGTCGCGGGCCTCGCCGAGCCGGCGTTCGTGCCAGTCGCTGATCAGCACGTCGCCGCCTTCGAGCAGGATGCGCCGCGCCGTCGAGAAGCCGATGCCGGTGCCGGCGGCGGCGGTGACCACGGCCTTGCGTCCGGCGAGCAGTCCGTGGCCGGGGGTTTCGGCAGGCGGGGTGGCCAGGGGCGAGCGGAGCGACGGGAAATCTCCGGCGGATCTCGATACTGCTGTCATGACGGACGTGCCTCCCGGGGTAGGCCGAGCACCCGCTCGGCGATGATGTTGCGCTGCACCTCATTCGAGCCGCCATAGATGGTGTCGGCGCGGGTGAACAGCCACAGTCGCTGCCACTCGTCGAGCTCGACGTGCTCGGGGTCGTACAGGTCGTTGGGTCTGCCCTCTGCGGTGTGCGACGGGCCGATCAGCGACGGCGCACCCACCACCGTCATCGCGAGCTCACCCAGATCGCGATGCCAGTTGGCCCACAACAGTTTTGATGTCGACGCGGCGCCGGCTTCCGAGGTGATGTCGCCGCCGAGGGTGCGCCGTGCGTGCGCGCCCATCACGGTCAGACCGATCCGTGCCCGGGCGAGCCGGGCAGCGATGGCTGGATCATCGATGGCTCCATTGGTGCGGGCAAGTTCGGTGAGATCGTCGAGTTCGCGGGCGAATCCGACCTGCTGACCCAGCGTGGAGACGCCACGCTCGAACTGCAGCAGTCCCATCGCAACAGACCAGCCGTCGCCGGGCGCGCCGACGATCAGATCGGCGTCGGTGACTGCGTCGTCGAAAAAGACCTCGTTGAATTCCGACGTGCCGGTGAGCTGCTGGATCGGCCGGATGGTGATACCCGGCTGGTCGAGCGGCACCAGCAGGAAGCTCAGTCCCGCATGGCGTTTGGAATCCTTGCCGGTGCGGCACAGCACGAACACCCACTGCGACATGTGCGCCAGCGACGTCCAGATCTTCTGCCCGTTGATCACCCAGCGACCGTCTTCTGTTCTCGCAGAAGTGGATACGCCGGCCAGGTCGGAACCGGCACCCGGTTCCGAATAGCCCTGCGCCCACAGTTCGGTGACGTCGACGATGTGCGGCAGGAAACGCTGCTTCTGTTCTTCGGTACCGAATTCGATAAGGGTGGGTCCGAGCAGTTCCTCACCGAGATGGTTGACCCGGGCGGGTGCGTTGGCGCGGGCGTATTCGCGGTGGAAGATGATGCGCTGCTCGATGGTGGCGCCGCGTCCGCCGTAGCGGGTCGGCCAGCCCAGGCAGGTCCAGCCGGCGGCGGCCAGGTGCCGGTCCCAGGCGAGGCGTTCGGTGAAGAATTCGTGCTCGCTACCCGGACCGCCGCGGCCGGCCAGCTTGGCGAAGTCGCCGACGAGATTGTCGGCGAGCCAGG
>NZ_JAGQTN010000275.1 GCF_020438995.1 Gordonia sp. (in: high G+C Gram-positive bacteria) | reverse complement strand
CCGCCGATGATGATCCAGCCGAAGAATCCCAGTGCCAACATACGTGCCTACCTCCAAGAGTCGGTTGTCCCGATGCTACTGACCGGACTTGCCGAAGAGCATGAATCCGCCGTACAGGGCGAGTCCGATGAGCGCGACCCAGAACAGCCCCTTGAGGATCGGGACGATCACCGCGCAGGCGATGAGGATGACGGCGATGATGGCGAGGATCTTCCAGAAGCCCAGGCCACCACCGGTGGATGTGTTGAATTGCGTTGATGTGTTCATGACTCCACGATGCCGGTACGCCGCCGCCGGCAACACCCTGAGACGCGGGTTTGGGGGTTAAATCAGGGTACGGCCCCGACCTGACACAATCGCCCGCATGAGGATTTCGCGTCGTGCCTCGGCGATCAGTCCGTTCTATGCGATGGAGTACGGGCGGCGGGCGGCCGAACTGATCGCCGACGGACACGACGTGATCCGGTTCAACATCGGCGAACCCGACTTCGGGGCACCGCCGGAGTTCCTGGCCGCCGCGCGTGAGCTGTGCGACGGCCGGCCGCTCCCCTACACCGACGCCCTCGGGTTGCCCGCGTTGCGGGAGGCAATCGCCCGGTTCTACTCCGAACATTTCCGGTGTGAGGTGCCGGCGCGGCGGGTGGTGGTCACGTCGGGTGCGTCGGCAGCACTGCTGATGGCGTGCGCGGCGCTCGTCGACCCGGGCGACGAGGTGCTGATCGCCGATCCGTCGTATCCGTGCAACCGGCAGTTCGCCGAAAGTTTCGGCGGCACGGTGCGATTGATCCCGACCACCGCGGCCGACAGGTTCCAGCTCACCGCGGACGGCGTATCGACGGCGTGGTCGGAGGCGACGCGGGGCGTGATGGTGGCGTCGCCGTCCAATCCGACCGGAACATCGGTACCCGCGGACGAGCTGGCCGCGATCTGTGACGTCGCCCGCTCCCGCGGAGGCTGGCGGATCATCGATGAGATCTACCTCGGCCTGGCCGACGGAGATGGCGGGCTGCCACCGCGCAGCGTACTCGCCTCCGACCCGGAAGCGATTGTGATCAACAGCTTTTCGAAATACTTCGGGTTGACCGGGTGGCGGCTGGGCTGGGCGATCGTTCCCGACGGCCTCGTGGAGGTGTTCGAGCGGCTGGAGCAGAACTACTACATATGCCCACCCACGCCGTCACAATTCGCGGCGCTGACGTGTTTCTCCCCCGAGTCGCTGGCCGTCGCCGAGGCGCGTCGCACGGAGTTCCGGGAGCGCCGCAAACTCGTCCTCGACGGCCTGGCCGAGATCGGGCTCGACGTCCCGGTCGTCCCCGACGGTGCGTTCTACGTTTACATCGACGTGGGTTCCACCGGCATGACCGCCTCCGAGTTCTGCGACCGCGCCCTCACCGAGGCACACGTGGCCCTCACTCCCGGAAAGGATTTCGGCGTCGCCGGAGCGGAGCGGTTCGTCCGCCTCTCCTATTCGGTCGGCAAATCTGAACTGGCCGAAGGTATCTCCCGGCTAGCCCGGTTCACCCGTTGAGAGCCTCACCTCACCGGACCCTTCGAGACGCTCGCTCGTTCCTCGCATCGCCCTCAGGGATCAAGAAGCGTCCCCCACCCCAAAACCGTTCCAACGCAACCACCACCTCGAACCCGAAGTCAAAGCGCACAGAATCCGGCCACCATCCTGACCCCCGAGGCGACACAACACAGAAACTAACCACCATCTCGACCCCAAGCCCGACGCGACACACGATCAAACCACCATCTCGACCCCAAGCCCGACGCGACACACGATCAAACCACCATCTTGATCCCTGAGGCCGACGCGACGCAGGAGCGAGGGACGCGTTGGGTCAGGTGACCTTTCGACACCTCACGCACCCACCTCGAACTCGCCGCTAACCCCGAATCCGTTTGCGGCCGTACAATTCCGCCGCCAACGCGCGTTTGGCGTCTACGGCGCGGAGGCGGTCGGCGGCGGTGAAACCGCCGGCGGTGGGCCGGTCCGGGATCTGTTCGGGGTCGTCGGCGATCGTCCAACGGGAACCGATGTCGGCGAGCGAGGAGTGTTTGGTGGCGTAGTAGTCGGGCCGGGGCACCAGTGCGACACCGGAATCGCCTGCCGCAGCGGCGATCAGGTGCGGGTGGAAGCGGGTGCTGATCCAGGTGTCGCCACGCCCGGCGGGCAGCCCGCGCCGCCAGATGTCGAGGAACGACACCGACGTCGAACCCTTAAGTCGGTCAGCGAGTTTCACCGGAACTGTCATGTCCTTACCCGGAATACCTTCCACCACGGTCACTGCCGACCCGGGCACGTCCCAGGAGTCGAGCGTACGGCGCACCACCTCGGCGAGGGCATCGACGCCGGTCTGCCCGAAGGCCGCAAAATCGTCGGTGAGATCGGCCTGGATACACAGCGTGACCCCGCCGGACACGGGTTTGGGCCGTCGGCTGAGCAGTCGCCGTTCACCCCACGCGAGCCAGGCGTCGTCGCCGCCGAGTCGTGCGTCGTCGCCCAGTGCCGCCGCCGACGCGGTGTCCCGCACGTCGAACAGGCTGAAAGCACCCGCCGCATCGCGCAGCGCCGCCAGCGCAGGCTCGTCGACGGTCGGCATCAGTCCCAGCCCGGTCGCGTACGCACGTGCGCCGGTGGATCGGGCGAGCGCGGCGGCCGCCGACACCAGCGAAACCTGGTAGGGCCACACGTTGTTAACGTAACCGCCGCCGAGCAGGTGCACCGACGCCGCCCGCCGAAACAGGTCGACGCCTTCGGCCAGGCCCGGCGCGTGCCCGAACTCGGTGGCTGCCGACGCCACCCATTCCCACGGTCGGTCCGGATCGAGGCCGTCGGTACCGTCCACATCCCCCGACAATCCGCCGGCGTGCACGGTGAGCTTCCAGATCGTGTCGACGAAGATCGTGCGCGGATGGATGCCCCGGAACAGCAGCGTCGCCTGACCGGGTGAATGGCAGTCCAGCACCACCGTCGCCCGAGGCCGTTCCTTGGAGAGGTACCGCAGCCAGGCGCGGGCGATCAGCTCATCCCCGTAATTGGGGTACCCCGACGGTGCGATCAGGTAGATGATCTCGCGCCGCCGCAGCTTGTCCATCAGTCCCGGATCGCGCAGCTTATCCACGACCGACGCCGGGTCCACTCCCCTGATCTGCATACTTGCGACTGTACCGACAAGAACCGCCCGTCACGGCGTGCTCGATGCCCTATCGCGAGCGTCGGACCTGTGGGGGGCGGTTTTTGTCCGGTCACGTCACCATGCGCAGGGCAAGCTCCGCGTAAGCGGTGCCGAGCGCGACCGGATCTGAGTGAGTCCGGCTCGGGAACCAACGGCAGACGTCGACGCAGAGGGAAGAGATGGCCAGTACCGCGTCGTCAGGATGCTCGACGGTGAACACCCCGTCCCGGATTCCTTGCCGGACAATAGTTTCGATGATGTCGACGGTGTCTCGGCGCATCGCGGCCACGACCCGGTAGTGCTCGGGCGCCAGCGCGTGCAACTCGTACTGCACCACCTTGGCGTGTTCGTGGTGGCGGGCCTGCCAGCAGGCGAACGCGGCGACCACCGCTTGCAGACGTTGCTCGGGACCCCCTGCTGTATCCGCATCAACCGAGCGCAACTCGTCCAGGATCTGCCCGTGCCCGTCTACCGCGATCGCGTACAGCAGCTCTTCCTTGGACTTGTAGTGCGGGTACATCGCGGCCGGGCTCAGGTTGAGATGTTTGGCGATCTGCCGGGTCGACGTACCGCCGAAGCCGTCGCGGGCGAACATCTCCACCGCGGCCCGGCGCATCCTGGTGGCCGCCGGCGAGTCCGAAACCAGCGGCGCCGCATACGCGGCCTCCACGTCGAGCTGTCCCATCGCGCCTCCCTCGGCGATCCACGCGCACCTTGCGTCCGGGTCGTGATTGACCGGAGCCGTCGTGAGGTGCATCATAAGCGAGTGCTCATTTTATGAGCGATCGCTTAGTTGACGCAAGATCCTCCCGAGGAGAGTTTTCATGGCCGACCCGATCTCCCGCCGCGACCTCGACTTCCTGCTGTACGAGTGGCTCGATGTCGAGCAGTTCACCAAGGCGCAGCGCTACGCCGACCACTCGAAGGACACCTTCGACGCCGTCCTGGACCTGGCGCAGGACATCGCGATCAAGAAGTACGCGCCGTTCAACAAGCTCCTGGACCAGAACGAGCCCTATGTCGGCGACGACGGCAAGGTGGTCCTGCCCGACGCCACCGCCGACGGCGTACGCGAGTTCCTCGCCGCCGGACTGATCGCCGGACCGTTCGGTGAGGAACTCGACGGCGGCAGCCTGCCCTCCACCGTCCACCAGGCGGCGATGACCTGGTTCCAGGCCGCCAACCCGGCGATGTCGTCGTACACGTTCCTGACCGTCGGCAACGCCAACCTGCTCGCCGAGTACGGCACCCCCGAGCAGATCGACACGTGGGTGCGCCCGATGCTCGAAGGCCGCTACTTCGGCACGATGTGCCTGTCGGAGCCGGGCGCCGGATCGTCGCTGTCGGACATCACCACCAAGGCCACCCCCGTCGGCGACGGCACCTACCGGGTGTCGGGCACCAAGATGTGGATCTCGGCCGGCGATCACGAACTCGGCGAGAACATCGTGCATCTGGTGCTGGCCAAGGCGCCGGGCGGCGGACCGGGTGTCAAGGGCATCTCGCTGTTCATCGTGCCGAAGGTCCTGCAAGACGGCACCCGCAACGACGTCGCTCTGGTGGGCCTGAATCACAAGATGGGCCAGCGCGGCACCACCAACACCCTGCTCAACTTCGGTGACGGCACCTTCCCCGTCGGCGACGAATCCGGTGCGGTCGGCTACCTCGTGGGTGAGGAGCACAAGGGGCTGTTCTACATGTTCCACATGATGAACGAGGCCCGGATCGGGGTCGGATTCCTGGCCACCGCAATCGGTTACGCCGGCTACCTGCAGTCGCTGGAGTACGCCAAGACCCGCGTGCAGGGCCGTCCCGTCGACTCGAAGGATCCCGCGTCCAAGCCAGTGGCGATCATCGAACATCCCGACGTCAAGCGGATGCTGCTGGCGCAGAAGTCGTACGTGGAAGGCGGTCTGGCGCTAGGACTTTGGTCGTCGACCCTGGTCGACCGCGCCGCGACCGCCACCGATGACGACGAACGCGCCCGTGCCGCACTGCTTCTCGACGTCATCACGCCGATCAGTAAGAGCTGGCCGTCGCAGTGGTGCCTGACCGCCAACGATCTGGCGATCCAGGTGCTCGGCGGCTACGGGTACACCAAGGAGTTCGACGTCGAGCAGTGCTACCGCGACAACCGGCTCAACCCGATTCACGAGGGCACGCACGGTGTGCAGGCCATCGACCTGCTGGGCCGCAAGTTCACGATGAAGGGTGGCGCCGGGCTGCGGGCGCTGGTCGAGACCATCACCGAGACCATCGAGCGGGCCACCGCCGCCGGAGGCGACGCCGCCGGTTACGCCGCCACGCTGCGCGCCAGCGCCGACCGGATCCCCGCCACCGTCATGGCCGCGTGGGCCGCCGGCGATCCTGCCGTCGCGCTCGCCAACGCCACCGCGTTCCTGGAGGCCACCGGACACACCGTCCTGGCCTGGCTGTGGCTGGAACAATTCCTTGCCGCCGCGGGCAAAGAAGGCGATTTCTACGACGGCAAGCGAGCCGCGACGCAATACTTCTTCAGGTACGAGCTGCCCAAGACGGGACCGATGTTCGATCTGGTGGCCGCGGGAGACCGCACCACCCTCGACGCCTCACCCGACTGGTTCTGATCCACCACACCCCGAAAGGTCAACCGACACAATGACAATTCTGGACAGGTTCTCCCTCACCGACAAGGTCGTGATCGTGACCGGCGCCTCGTCGGGTCTCGGCGTCGCGTTCGCGAAGGGATTCGCCGAGGCCGGCGCCGACGTGGTGCTCGCCGCCCGGCGCGTCGAGAAGCTCGCCGACACCGCCAAACTCGTCGAGGCCGCCGGCCGCAAGGCTCTGCCGGTGCAGACCGATGTGACCGATCCCGAGCAGTGCCAGGCCGTCGTCGACGCCGCGATGGCCGAGTTCGGCCACGTCGACATCCTGATCAACAACGCCGGCGTGGGCACCGCGGTGCCGGCGACCCGCGAAACCCCCGACCAGTTCCGGCAGGTCGTCGACCTGAACCTGAACGGCAGCTACTGGATGGCCCAGTCGTGCGGCCGAATCATGAAGCCGGGCAGCGCGATCGTCAACATCGCCAGCGTCCTGGGCATCACAACCGCCGGCCTCCCGCAGGCCGCGTACGCCTCCAGCAAGGCCGGCGTGATCGGCCTGACCCGCGACCTGGCCCAGCAGTGGGGACACCGGAAGGGCATCCGCGTCAACGCGATCGCCCCCGGCTTCTTCGCCAGCGAGATGACCGACGCCTACCCGCCCGGCTACCTCGAAGCCCAGAACACCCGCATCGTCCTTCAACGCACCGGCGACCCCGAGGAGTTGGCCGCCACCGCCATCTGGCTCGCCTCCCCCGCCGCCGGCTACGTAGTCGGCCAGACCATCCCCGTAGACGGCGGCATCACCATCAGCTGACCCGGACAATTTCCGGTGACATGGCGTTCCGCGATGGAATAGTGCCTCACGGAACGCCATGTAGGACGAATCTGGGCGTCGGGGTCGTGCGGGATCATCCCTACGGGCGACACGGGAGTCGCCCTTCCTGACGCCATAATGGTGTGTGATGGAAACCACACCGACATCCCCGGTGCACCCGAGCCTGCGGGAACCGGCCCACCGGGTCGATCCGCGGGCCAAGACTCTGTGGCGGATCGTTCCGCTGATCGTTGCCGCGCCGGTGGCGATCGGCGCGCTGATCGCGGCGGCATTCTCCGGTGAGTTCTGGTGGATACCGATCCTGACGCTGGCTGCCGCGGTCCTGGTTCTCGCCTTCTTCGTCGCGGTGGTGCCCGCGTGGCGGTACCGATTCCATCGGTGGGAGGTGTCCGCCGACGCCGTCTATACCCAGTCCGGCTGGTTCAACCGACACGCCGTGATCATCCCGATCGCCCGAATCCAGGTGGTCGACACCGAAGCGGGTCCGCTCGAACAACTCCTGAAACTGGCCACGGTGACCGTGACGACCGCGTCGTCCGCCGGCACCATCCGGATCGCCGGACTCGATGCGGCGGCCGCCGCGCAGGTGGCCGCCGACCTCACCATCGCCACTGCGAGGCACACCGGTGACGCAACCTGATCCGCAGACACCCCGGGTCGACGGCCCGGGCGACTGGCATCGTCTGTCCGCCTGGATGATGCTCGAGGAGACGCCCGGGCGGGTACCCCAGTTTCTCGGCGTCGTCGTCGGCCTGGCCAGTCTTTTCCTGGGCATTCCCGGCATCGTGCCCATTGTCGTGGGAGCACTGGCCGCGGTGGTCGCCGCGGTGCCGATATGGCTGGCCACCACCTACCAGGTCACCGACCAGCACGTCCGGGTCCGCAGCGGCGTGATCAGGCGCAAAGCGGCCACCGCGCGCCGCGACCGCATCCGCAGCGTCGAGACCACCGCGTCACCGCTGAACCGCGTGCTCGGCCTGGAAACGGTGACAATCAGAACCGGTGCCGACGCGTCGTCGTCAGCGGTGGTGCTGTACTGCGTCCGCAAGCAATACGCGATCGCGCTGCGCGACTATCTCATGCCCACCGGAACACCCGCCGCCCCCGACACCGCCGACCCCGACAGCCCCGATAACGGCCAAGCCCCGGACGTCGCTGTCCCCCTCGCCGGTTTCGAACCGCGCTGGTTGCGTTTCGCGGCGTTCTCGAACCTCGGCTTCACCGTCGCCGCGGCGGCTCTCATGATCGGTGCGCGACTGGCCTATGAAGTCGCCCGGCCGGACGAGGAAAGGTCGGGGTCGTGGGATCTGCCCAGCGACCTGTCGATATCTCTCACAGTGAGCATCGCAGTCGCGGTCATCGTCTTCGGAGCCGCGGCGTCGGTGCTGTCCTACCTGTTCGAGTTCGGTCATTTCCTGCTGTCCCGGCATCGCGACGGCACGCTCCGAATACGACGAGGCCTACTCACCACCACGTCGACGACACTGGATGAGAAGCGGATCCGCGGCATCCGCATTCACGAGCCACCGCTGATGCGGCCGTTACGAGGGGCCCGGTTGCATGCCATCGCGACCGGTGCGGACAAGCAGCCGCTACTACTGCCCCTGACACCCACCGAAGTGGTCGGACGCGTCGGCCGGGCGGTGTTCGGAGCAGGCGGTGATGCCGCCCAATTCCCGCCGCAACACACCATTCCAGATCGACCTGGCGATCATGGAGCGCTGAAACCGCACCCACCGGCCGCTCGGCGCCGCCGCATCACCCGCACCGTCGCGAGTGCCTTGGCCGTATCAGTGATCCCGCTCATCGCGTGGGCGCTGGGATGGCTACCGCTCACAGTGGCCATCACCGGCCTCGTGGTGCTGGCGTGCGCGGGCGCCGCGCTCGGCGAACTGCGCTATCGCAACCTCGGCCACCGGCTCACCGACCACTCACTCGTGATCGCACCGCCGACAGCCGCCCGGCAACGCTACCTGCTGCACGACGACGGCATCATCGGCTGGTCGGTACGCGCGTCGTGGTTCCAGCGTCGTCAGGGGCTGGTCACCCTGGTCGCGGCCAGCGCCGCCGGCACCGAGGCCTACCGCATCGTCGACATCCACGGCGACGACGCAAGCGCACTGGCCGCCGAGATCTCACCCGGCCTCATCGAGCCGTTTCTGCACCGGTGACTGTGCGGTGGATCCGAGCCAGGACCTGGCTCGGATCCACCGCATGACACCGTCTTACAACTCCGCTGTGGCCAGGTATTCACGCAGGTAGCCGCGCAGGATCGTCTTGGCCTCCTCGATCAGCGCCGCATCGCCGTCGGGATCCGTACGAAAAGCCTCCTGCAGCATGGTGTCTGCCACCAGATGCGCCGACCGGGCCACCACGTCGAGCCGCAGCGAATCCGGGATGCCCTGCTGCATCAGGATCTGGCGCAGCATCTCGGCCATCCGCCGCTTGTGTTCTCGGTCGGCCGCCTGCGTCGCATCCGTCAGCGACCGGCTGAACCACAACGCCCGGAAGCCGTCCTCGGAGCGGTAGGCGTCGACGAACGCGTCGAACAGGATTCCGACCGGATCGGACCACGTCCGCTGACCCGCCGACCGGAGCAGCCCGTTCATCCGGTTCTCCAGACGATGCAGATAGGTTTCGGCCAGGGTCTCGATGATCGCGTCCCGGTCGGGCAGATACTGGTACAGCGAGGCCACCGACACGCCCGCCTCCTCGGCGACGCGGGTGGTGGTCAGCACCGCCGGGCCTTCGGCGACGAGGATGCGGTCGGCCGCGGCCAGCACCTGCATCAGCCGCTCGCGGCTGCGTGCCTGCTGCGGAATACGGCGCAGACCCGCCCAGTCGAGGTCAAAGGCATCGGTCATCTGCACGGCTGCTCCGCTCTGTCATATCTCAGGGTCATCTGTCAGGTTGCCGTCTGTCAGGTCCCGTCATGCGTCCGCATGCCCTGCGTCGTGCGCCGTCTACCGGTCAGGGGACAGCGGATCGCCACTGCTCATCGCCGCATCCCGGAATGGTCAAACACCCTATCACCCGGGTCTGCCAGTCATGGTCGCCGACGGTGCGACGCGCCCGCGGGCAATATATTCCGCGGGAAACACCGACGTCACGTGCGAGCGGTGCGGCCGAAACAACGCGGCCGTACACCATTCCCATGGCTGTCCTCGACATGATCAAAAACGGCAAAGCGACCCCGCATCCCGTTGACGAGATCCCCCCGTTCATCAAACTGTTCCCGCTCGGCTTGCAGCATGTCCTCGCGATGTACGCGGGCGCGGTGGCGGTTCCGCTCATCGTCGGCGGCGCGATGGTCAGCGCCGGCCAGCTCGAAGAGGGCGACATCGTCCACCTCATCATGGCCGACCTGTTCGTGGCCGGCATCGCCACGCTGATCCAGTCGGTCGGATTCTGGCGATTCGGTGTGCGACTGCCGCTGATGCAGGGTGTGACGTTCGCGGCCGTCGGCCCGATGATCACCATCGGCACCAGCCACGGCATCACCGCCATCTACGGCGCGGTGATCGCCTCGGGTGTCTTCATGATCGTCATGGCTCCGGTCATCGGAAAGCTGGTCAGATTCTTCCCGCCGCTGGTGACCGGCACCATCATCGTGATCATCGGTGTGTCACTGATGCGGGTGGCGGCCGGCTGGTTCGGCGGCGGAACCGCCAAGGGCGAGGACTTCGGTGAGCCCAAGGCGATCGCGTTCGGTTTCGGCACGCTGGTCATCATCCTGGCCATCGAACGGTTTGCGCCCGACTCGATCCGCCGGGTGTCGGTGCTGCTCGGCCTGATCATCGGCACCCTGATCTCCATTCCGTTCGGCCTGCCCAACTGGGATGCCGTCGGCGAGAACGCCTGGGTCGGCATTCCCCAGCCGTTCCAGTTCGGTCTGCCCGAGTTCCAGCTCAGCGCCATCATCTCGATGATCATCGTCGCCATCGTGATCATGACCGAGACCACCGGCGACATCGTCGCCGTCGGCGAGATCGTCGACAAGAAGATCACCCCGCAGAAACTTGCCGACGGTATGCGCGCCGACGGACTGGGCACCGTCCTCGGCGGCGTGTTCAACACGTTCCCGTACACCGCGTTCGCGCAGAACGTCGGTCTGGTGGCCATCACCGGCGTGCGGACCCGGCACGTCGCGACGTGCGCCGGCGCCATCCTGGTGATCTTCGGTCTGCTACCCAAGATGGGCGCGATCGTCGAGGGCATCCCGCAGCCGGTGCTCGGCGGCGCCGGTGTCGCACTGTTCGGCATGGTCGCGGCCAGCGGCATCCGGACCCTGTCCAAGGTCAAGTTCAACAACACCAACATCCTGGTGGTGGCCATCTCGATCGGTGTGGCATTGCTGACCGAGGCGAGCCTGTACTACACCGACCGTTCCGGTGACGAGCCGGTGAACGTGAAACTGGACCTGTACCACCAGTTCCCGGACTGGTTCCAGACCATCTTCCACTCGGGCATCTCGGCGGGCGCACTGTGCGCGATCATCCTGAACCTGTTGCTCAACACCAAATCCACCTCGATCGACCCTGTCGACTACCACAACACCGGCGAGATCGATGTCGCGCCGTCGGCCTCCGACGCCCCGCGCGGCCCGGCGTTCGACCCCCGCGACGCACTGCTGGCCGCCGACCCGGCGACCACCGAGGAGACCTTGCGGTACCTGGCGCAACGGGACGAGGGTCTGCACCCGTTCATCGTCACCAACCCGTCGGCACCCAAGGAACTGTGCGACTGGATCAAGAGCCTCGGTGATCCGAAGGTGTTGCGGCTGTTCGAGAAGTGGGACGGCTACACCCACGGCGACTTCTCCAAACGCGGCAGCCAGTGACGCCTATCGTGGAAGGTATGTCCAGCTCAGATCATCCCCAGCCCGCGCCCGAACCCGACCCGGACGTTCCGCACACCTACGAGCAGGAGTCGCCGTTCGCATTCGGCGACGCCAAGCCGATCGGTGAGACGGATCGCATCACCCGGGAGAAGGCGATCTACGATGCCGCGCGCACGTCGGCACCCATCGACCGGGGCCATGCCGTGGGTGGCAGCGGTGGCGCCACCGAGGGCAGGTGAGCGGATGGAGGTCCTGATCAGTCGGGTCCTGCTGCGCTCGCCCGACCCGGTTCGGTTGCAACGGTTCTACCGCGACCAGCTCGGCCTCGCGGTGGCCCGCGAGTATCCCGGCGGGATCGTCTTCCACGCCGGGTCCGGGTTCATCGAGGTGCCCGGACACATGTCGGCCGAACAGGTCGGCACGTCCGGGGCGGCACTGTGGTTGCAGGTCCGTGACATCGCAGGCACCGAGAAGCAACTGCGCGACGCCGGCGTGACCGTGACCCGCGAACCGGTCACCGAACCGTGGGGCCTGATCGAGATGCACATCGCCGACCCCGACGGCCGCACGCTGATCGTCGTCGAGATCCCCGAGGACCATCCGCTGCGCCGCGACCTGCGGACGTAGCGGAATACCCGGTGATGACAGACTGAACGAATGACAGTATGGCGTGCCCCCAGGGTCACCGGGCCGGTGACGGCGACCGTCGAGTTGCCCGGATCCAAGTCCATCACCAATCGCGCCCTGATCCTGGCGGCACTGGCCGACGGGCCCTCGACGGTGCGCGGGGTACTGCGCAGCCGCGACACCGACCTCATGCTCGGCGCGCTCGCGGCGCTGGGGGTGGACATCGAGTCGGGTGAGACCCCCACGACCGTCACCCTGACCCCTGCCCCGCTGCACGGCGCCGACGTGTACTGCGGTCTCGCCGGCACGGTCATGCGATTCCTGCCGCCGGTCGCCGCGTTCGCCGACGGACCGGTCCGCTTCGACGCCGACGAGCAGGCACGATCCCGGCCGCAGTCGACGATCCTCGGCGCATTGCGGGTGCTGGGGGTGGACGTCGATGGCGACGCGCTGCCGTTCACGGTCAACGGCACCGGCCGCGCCGCCGGTGGCGCGGTGACCATCGACGCATCGGCGTCGTCGCAATTCGTGTCGGGGCTGCTGCTGTCGGCGCCGAGGTTCGACGACGGTGTCACCGTGCATCATGTGGGCAAGCCGGTGCCGTCGACGCCGCACATCGACATGACCGTCGACATGCTCAGGACTGCCGGGGTGGCGGTGGACACCTCCGAAGCCAACACGTGGCGGGTGGCGCCCGGGCCGATCAAGGCCGTCGACTGGGTTATCGAACCCGATTTGTCCAATGCCGCAGCGTTTTTGGCGGCCGCCGCTGCCACCGGTGGGACCGTCACCGTTCCATACTGGCCCGCCGTGACCACCCAGCCGGGTGCCCAGATCACCGACGTGCTGCGCGACATGGGTTGTGAAGTAACGCTTTCCGGCGGTCTGCTGACGGTGGACGGCCCGGACCGACTGTCCCCCATCAGTATCGACCTGCACGACATCGGCGAACTGACCCCGACCATCGCGGCCCTAGCGGCCCTGGCCGACGGCACGTCGGTGCTCTCGGGGATTGCGCACCTGCGCGGGCATGAAACCAACCGGCTGGAGGCGCTGGCCACCGAGATCAACCGGCTCGGCGGCAAGGTCACCGAAACCGACGACGGCCTGCGCATCGAGCCCGCACCGCTGCACGGTGGCCACTGGCTCTCGTACGCCGATCACCGCATGGCCACCGCCGGCGCGCTCATCGGCCTGGTCACCGACGATGTCGACGTCGACGACATCGAGACCACCGCCAAAACCCTCCCCGACTTCCCCGCCATGTGGCACCAGATGATCGCAGGCGCCGCTTGATCTCTCCAAGGACCGTCGTACAGCCGTTGGGAGCCCCATCTCACCGGACCCAACGCGTCGCAGTCGGCTCGCAAGCTCGCCCGACAGCTCCTCAGGGATCAAGACGCCCGTCACGCCGCCTCAAGCCCAAACCCGCAACAAGGCAACCACGCATCTTGATCCCTGAGGCCAAAGCCACAACAAGCCAACCACACATCTTGATCCCTGAGGCCAAAGCCACAACAAGCCAACCACACATCTTGATCCCTGAGGCCGATGCGACGAAGGAGCGAGGGTCGCGAAGGGTCCGGCGACCTTTCGAACCTGACGCAACCACCTCAACCTCGACGCGAGCCGCGAAATGAGGCGAGCAGCGACCAGTTACGACGAGTCCGATGTTCGGGTGCGGCCGGGCAAGGGCAGTCGGCCGAGGACGAAAACCCGTCCGGCACATGATGATGCAGCCGAGGCGATGGTGGTGTCGGTGGACCGGGGCCGCTGGGGGTGTGTGATCGGCGGCGACCCCGACCGCCGGGTGGTGGCGATGCGGGCACGCGAGTTGGGCCGAACACCGGTGGTCGTGGGCGATCAGGTCGGCGTCGTCGGCGACCTGACGGGCCGCAAGGACACGCTCGCCCGGATCGTGAAGGTTGCCGATCGCTCGACGGTGTTGCGGCGCACTGCAGACGACACCGATCCATATGAGCGGATCGTCGTCGCCAATGCCGATCAACTGCTGATCGTGACGGCGCTGGCCGATCCGCCACCGCGCACCGGTTTCGTCGAACGTGCCCTGGCCGCCGCGTACGTGGGTGGACTGTCACCGATCCTGTGTCTGACCAAGTCGGATCTGGCCGATCCGGCCGACTTCGCCGCGGCATTCGCCGATCTGGATCTGCCGGTGGTCATCGCCGGCCGCGACGACGATCTCACCGAGGTGACCGCGATACTGTCCGGGAAGATCACCGCACTGATCGGGCATTCCGGCGTCGGCAAGTCGACGCTGGTGAATCGTCTTGTCCCCGAGGCAGATCGGGCCACCGGAGTGGTATCCGGAGTCGGCAAGGGACGGCACACCTCCACCCAGTCGGTGGCCCTGCCACTGCCGGACGGAAACGGGGCGAGCGAAGCGACGGGGAAATGTGACGGCTGGGTCGTAGACACACCTGGAATCCGGTCCTTCGGGCTGGCCCACGTGGGCCCCGACGACATCGTCGACGCGTTCGCCGACCTGCGCGACACCATCGACGAATGCCCGCGTGGCTGTTCACATCTCGGCCCGCCGGCCGACCCGGAATGCGCGCTCGACGCGTTGTCGGGCCATTCGCTGCGCCGGGCGATGGCGGTGCGTCAATTGCTGATCGCGGTCACCTCGGGCACGCAGCACGCCGACGATCCCGAAGCCGATCCGCCTATACCGGCAGGCGGGTGAGAAACTGTTCGGCGTCGACGGGGTGGCCGGCACGAGCCATGTCGGGCTTGCCACCGACATAGAGCCAGCCGAGGAGTTTTTCGTTCTCGCCGAGGCCATGTAGGCGGGCGACGGGTTCGGCGTGGGTGAACGGTCCGGTGCGCCAGATGACGCCGTAGCCGGCTTCGTCGAGCAGCAGGCTCAACGCGTGGCCGACGCCGGCGGCCACCGCTTCCTGTTCCCAGTCGGGAACCTTGGGGTGGGGTTTGGTGCTGGACACGATCGCGATGAGCAGCGGGGCGCGCAGCGGCTTGTCCGCCGATCCGTCGTGACCGAGGACCTCGGTGAACGCGGCGCCGAGCCGAACCCTGTCGTCCTCGCGCAACTCGATCAGCCGCCACGGCGTGAGACCTGCATGATCTGCGACCCGGCCGGCCGCGGCGACCAGGCCGACGAGCTCGTCGTGGTCGGGGGCGTCGTCGGTCACCTTGGGCCAGGAGACGCGCTCCAGCATCGCATCACGGACGGTTGCCACGGTCTCGGATCCCATCGGGCCAGCCTACCCACCCGCGGGAGCGCCGCTACCTCCGGACCTTGCGCTGCCTGCGCTGCTCACGCGATTGCGCGATCGCCGTCTTGAGTCCGCCGGATATCCGCAGCCCCTGCGGCTTCGGGAGCGCGGCGAAGCGCCGCTCGGACGCGGTTTCGGGGGCGTCGTCGGCGGTGTCGTGCAGCATCTGGTCGGGCAGCGCGAGCTTGTTGATGGTGCGCAGCGTCTTGAGGTACTGCACCGGCAGTGATCCGGTGGTGTAGGGCAGGTCGTACTTCTCGCACAGTTGCTGAACCCGCACCGAGATCTCGGCGAGCCGGTTGCTCGGCAGATCGGGGAAAAGGTGATGTTCGATCTGGTAGCACAGGTTGCCCGACATGAACGCCATCACCGGACCGGCATGAAAATTGGCACTGCCGAGCATCTGCCGCAGATACCACTGACCCTGCGTCTCGTGTTCTAGAGTGTCGATCGTGAATTTCTCGGCACCGTCGGGGAAATGGCCACAGAAGATCACCACGTACGCCCACAGATTGCGGATCAGATTTGCGGTGGCATTGGCGGTGAGCGTGTGGAAGAAATTGGGTCCGGTCAGCGCGGGATAAAGTACGTAGTCCTTGCCGACCTGACGAATGATCTTGCGCCCGAACAGCTTCAGCTGCGGAATACCCACGTCCTTCGGCTTTTCACCGTCGATGATCTCACGGAGGCCGATATCGTGCAGGCCGATACCCCATTCGAAGGTGGAGGCGAGCACGAGGTTGGAGATCGGCTGAAATAGCCGCCGCGGTGCCCACGGTTCGTCGCGGGTGACGCGCAGAACCTTGTAGCCCACGTCGTCGTCCATCCCGAGCACGTTGGTGTATTTGTGATGAATGTAATTGTGGGAATGCTTCCAGTGCGGTGACGCGCACACCATATCCCACTCGTAGGTGGTCGAATGGACCTCGGGGTCGTTCATCCAGTCCCATTGCCCGTGCATCACGTTGTGCCCGAGTTCCATGTTCTCGATGATCTTGGCCAGCCCGAGCGCGGTGGTCCCCAGCAGCCACAGCGATCTGCGGTTGCTGCCGAGCAGCACGACCCGCCCGGAGAGTTCGAGGAAGCGCTGCAGCTTGATCGTCCGGTGTAGGTACCGGACGTCACGCAGACCGCGGTCCGCCTCGATCTCACGACGAATCGCGTCGAGTTCATGTCCCAGAGCCTCGACGTCGGCATCGGTGAGATGCGCGTAGGTGTTGATATCGGAAATCGCCATTGCTACAAGTATGCCCTGAGTCTTCGATGCCCGGCTTGCGAGCCTCCTCTCACCCAACGGCTCCTGTCATGAACCCCACCGATACGCCGAGGCATCACAATAGTGTCGATGCCTCGGCGTATCGGTGGGGTTTATGACGGCTGGGCAGACACTCCCTAGGCGGCCTGCCTGGTGACGATGCCCTCCGATTTACGGCCCTTGCCCCGCAGCGAGGCGATGGCCGAGCGAAGGCCGCGCCGGCGGCCGGTGGCCGGATCGATGGTGCTGTGCAGGCGCACACCCTCGGGGAACTCGCCCTCGAACCGCTTCTCGGAGGCGGTTTCAGGGGCGTCGTCGCGGGTCGCCGTCAGGTACTTGTCCGGAAGCGACAGCTTGGCGATGGTGCGCCACGACTTGAGGTACTGCAGCAGGAACGAGCCGGTGGTGTAGGGCAGGTCGTACTTGTCGCAGAGTGCCTGCACCCGCACGGAGATCTCGGCGAGCCGGTTGCTCGGCAGGTCCGGGAAGATATGGTGCTCGATCTGGTACGAAAGGTTGCCGCTCATAAACGCCAGCACCGGACCGCACCGGAAGTTGGCGCTGCCGAGCATCTGCCGCAGGTACCACTCACCTTGGGTCTCGGAGTCGACGTCCTGCTTGGTGAACTTCTCGGCGCCGTCGGGGAAGTGCCCGCAGAAGATGACCGCGTTGGTCCACACATTGCGGATGACATTGGCCATCGCATTCGCCGTGGCGGCCTTGGCGAAGGCCCGGCGACGGCCGACCTTGGTGCCGGTGGTGGCCGCGACGAGCGCCGGGTACACCACGTAGTCCTTGGCCACCTGCCGGCCGGCCTTCGCGCCGACCTCGGCCAGATCGCGCCGCAGCTCGGCCTTGGCCTCGGGGGTCTTGCGCTTGCGGCCCAGCTCGAGGTGCTGCACGGCCACACCCCACTGGAACAGCAACGCCAGGAGCGTGTTGTAGACGATGTTGCCGAGGTAGTAGGGGCGCCACCGCTGGTCGCGGGTCACGCGCAGGACGCCGTAGCCCACATCATCGTCCATCCCGAGCACGTTGGTGTACTTGTGATGGATGTAGTTGTGGGTGTGCTTCCAGTGCGCCGACGGGCCGGTGATGTCCCATTCCCAGGAGGTGGAGTGCACCTCCGGGTCGTTCATCCAGTCCCACTGCCCGTGCATCACGTTGTGGCCGAGTTCCATATTCTCGACGATCTTGGCGACGCCGAGCGTCGACGCGCCGGCCCACCAGAGTGACCGCTTGGTGGAACCGGCGATCAGTACGCGCCCGGCGAGTTCGAGTCCTCGCTGGAAGCGGATCGTATTGCGCAGATAGCGCGCGTCGCGCTCGCCGCGGTCGGCCTCGATGTCCGCCCGGATCGCGTCGAGCTCCACGCACAGCGCCTCGATGTCCGACTCGGACAGGTGCGCGTACTCGGGGATGTCAGTGATCGCCATCGTTTCCGTCTATCTCCAAACCCATCGACTACGTAACCGTAACTTACGCAATCGTAAGTTACGGTTACGTAGTTGTCCAGTACCGCCCGCCTCCCGATCCGGGCGACAGGCAACACACAGGCACGGCGCAGGCCGTCCCAAGCTCCGGCCCATACGTTCTTACGCATGGCAAAGATGACGAAGGTCACGGTAATCGCAGGTTCGGCGCTCGCCGCCGGAACGATCATGATGGGCGCCTTCGCCCCCATCGCGTCGGCGGCACCCAGCGGTCCCCAGAACCAAAGCAACCAGAACCAAAGCAACCAGAACCCCGGCAATCACCAGCAGACACCCACCCAGAAGCGGATCACCACGTTCGGATCGTGCGCCGCGCTCAACCGCACCTACCCGCACGGCGTGGCCCGCGCCGGCGCCCGCGACCGCACCACCCAAGGCCGGCGGCAGGTGCGCGGCTACACAGTGAACACCAACGTCTACAACCACAACAAGCGCCTCGACTACGACAACGACGGCATCGCCTGCGAGCGCTGAGCCCGCCGCCGACACAGCCTTCCGGTCCGGGTCCCCTCCCTCTCCGGCCGTGAGAAAAGGGTGTGTCTCCCCGATCCCCCATAGGATCGGGGAGACACACCCTTTTGCGGTCTCCGATGTTTGTGACCTACTGGCCTCACACGTCGAGCGTGCAATCCCCCGCGGCGGCGCTGACACAGGTCTGCACACGCTCGCCTTCCACGTGTTCGACGCCGGTGCGCAGGTCGCGGACAGCGCCCTTGTCGATCATGACCACGCAGCTCTGGCAGATGCCCATCCGGCAACCGAACGGCATCAGCACGCCCTCGTTCTCGCCGGCCTCCAGCAGGGTGGTCGCGCCGTCGACGGTCGCGGACTTCCCACTGCGGCCGAACGTCACCTGCCCACCCTGCGCACCCGACGCGCCGCGTTCGAGGGCGAAACGTTCGATGTGCAGGTTGCCGGGGGCACCCGCGTCGGCGAACGTCCGCTCAAGCAACTCCAGGAACCCGGCCGGACCACAGGCCCAGGCCTGCCGGTCGGCGAGATCGGGACAGAGTTCGGCGATGCGCCGCTCGGTCAGCTTGCCGCCCGAGCGCGTGAACACGGTGTGCACGGTGGCGAAGCCGTCCCGGGACAACTCGTCGAGTTCGTCACCGAACAGCAGGTCGTCGGGGGTCGGCGCCGAATGGACGACGACGAGATCGGTGCGCTGCCCGCGATGACGGATCATCCGCAGCATCGAGATGATTGGGGTGATCCCACTGCCGGCGGTGGCGAACAGGATCTTCTCCGGCAGCGGATCGGGCAGCACGAACTCACCGCGCGGGGCGGCCAGACGGACGATGGTTCCCGGCTGCAGGCCGTTGACCAGGTGCGTCGACAGGAAGCCCTCGGGCATCGCCTTGACCGTGATCGAGATCGTCTTGTCAGCCTGCGAGATGTCTGGCACCGAGGTCAGCGAATACGAGCGCCACGTCCAGCGGCCGTCCACCAGCACCCCGATACCGACGTACTGGCCGGCGGCGTAGTCGAAGGAGAACCCCCAGCCCGGTTTGATGCGGATGGTGGCCGAATCCTCGGTCTCGCCGGTGACCGACACGATCTTGCCGCGCAGCTCACGGGCAGACCACAGCGGATTGGCCAGGTGCAGATAGTCGTCGGGCAGCAGCGGCGTGGTGATCCGGGCGGCGGCGGCCCGGACCCAGTTGGCCGCGCGGTTACGCGAGGCCACCTCGGCAACCGGCGCCTCGAAACGTTCCCGCCAGGACCGCGAACGGGGCTCCCGATCGCCGGTTCCGCGTTCCTGCACACCCATGACCATGAACACCTTCAATCCCAGTTACGGAGACAACCTACGCTTGCGTAGGTTACGGTACCGGAACCTGACGTCGGCGGCCACCTCGGTGCGGGTTCGGTCAGAGCAGTTCGAGCAGGAACGGCAGCTCCTGCGTCGCATACCAGGCCAGATCGAAGTCCTCCACATCGCCGACGGCCAGCTCGGCATCCTCATCGCCGAGGTCCGCCGCGTCGACGACGAGCACCGCCGCGCGCACCGCATCTTCTGCATCGGAGACGTCGACATGCACCGACGCGATCGCCGACAGCGGTACCGGCCCGGGCACCTTGACCACCGCGGCGTCGAGATCGGGCCGCGGCTTCACCTCGTCGACATCGGCGGCCACCACCACCCGGCGCGGCGGGAATCGCGGCCTCTCACCGGCCGGTCCTGACCCGTCCGACTGCCCCGGCCCGTCCGCTTCTGCGGCCAGCAGGCGCAGCGAAGCCCTGGCCGCCTCCCGCATCGCAGCCTCCGACAGTTCTTCGTCGTCACCGGACAGATACGCCTCGCGCAGGGCCGGTGTGAGCGCGAACGCGGTACCGCCAATCGGCGTGAACTCCCCCACCTCGTTGAGCCGCATCAGCATCGCCAAGGTCGCAGGCAGGTAAACCCTCATGACCGGCAAGCCTAACCGCTTCTCGCAGTGCGTCTCACAGCACGGCGAAGAGCTCATCGTAGGACTCGGTGACGTACTCGGCCATCGCACCCAGGTCCGGTAGCACCCCTTGGTCGGCGATGAACGAGAACAGCAATGCGCCACAGTATTCGACGACGCCGATCGCCAGCGCATGCTGCTGCATGAATGCCGGCACCGCGTAGAGTTCCGAAACCTTCTGCCCCGCAATGTATCTGCGCGATATCGGGGCACTGGGCATGGTCACCGGGACGTTGTAGGGACGACTCGTGATACTGCTGAGCGCCCGGGAGCTGAACTCTGGAAAGGGCACCACGCCCAGTTCGGGAAGGATCGGGCGGATGCCCATCGACACCCGGCGCGAGGAATGCGCGTAGCGATTGGCCAGACCGGCGACCTGCACCAGCCGCATCGACGGGTTGTCTTCTCCGACAGGAAGATCGGTGACGAATCCGGGTGTTCCGACGGCCACCGTCCGAGGTTCGGCATCCATCCGCCGCTGCACCGACGGGTCACGCGAGGACAGCGGCAACACCACCCGCACCGTGTCACCCGGCGCGATCGTCGCCTCCACCGACAGCTTCCAGCGCCGCAGCACCCCGCTGATGATGGACAGCACGACATCGTTGACCGTGCAGTTATAGCGTTCGGCGATCTTGGCGCAGCCCCGGCGCTGTACCGACGCCTCGGCGAACGAGCGGGTGGGAGTGCTCGAGCGGTTCAGCGGACTCGCCGGCGCCGAATCCATAACCTGCTGAACCAGCGAGCCGGTGCGCCGCACCGTGCGCCCGGCCAGCGAACGGACCTCGGCGACCAGGCCGTTGCCGGTGAGGACCGAGCTGACCAGGTCACCCGGCCGCGCCACCGCCTCGGCGATGGCACCCAGCGCCAACTGTGAACCGCTCGGCACCGACCGCGCCATCCACAGATCCTCGGGCATCTTCTCCTGCTCGCGGGTCTCGTCGGTGAGGACCTCGCTGATCTCGCGATGGGTGTCCTCGTCGACCAGACAGCGATGCGACTTGGTCAGGACGGCCAGCTTGCCGTCGGCCAGGCCCTCGATCAGGTATGCCTCCCATAGCGGCCGCGTCCGGTCCAATGGCCGCGACATGATGCGCGCCACCAGGTCGTCGAGCTGTGCGGGACCCCCCGGCGCGGGCAGCCCGGCACGCCGGATGTGGAAATTGATGTCGAAGTCGGGATCGTCGGCCCACACCGGGCGGGCCAGACCCATCGTCACCGGGATGACCAGCTGCCGGTACCGCGGCACCAGCTGCAGGCGGTTCTCGATGAGCTCCACCAGGTGCTTGTAGTCGAGCACCGGCCGCTTCGTGGCGGAAGCGTCCTTCGCCGAGGCCGCCTTGCCGGATGCGGCGCCGCCCTTGGCCGTGCCGGGGCCGTCCGGGGTGACGATCAGCAGGGCACCGAGGTGCGTCGTCGATCCGGCCTCGTCGAGGAAGTAGAACGTCGCATCCCGGGGACTCAGCCGCGCCATGGGGCACCTCGATCCATCACCGGCATAACGGTACCCGGTGCCCACAGCCGTGTCGGGCGATCCCCGCTCCACCCGCACCGTCCCGCTCAGCAGAAGTCGAGTGCGGTGAGCTGCCACCGGTACTCCCAGCGCGCCGGCATGAGCACGTCCGCGTCGATCGGCCGGGGAATCCTGTGCGGCGAGCGTACGGCGACGCCGCAGAAGGCACGCACGCGGCCCCCGATCGTGTAGCTGCCGAAGATGCGCGCCGTAGCCTCGCCGCTCATCTGCACGTGGACGCGACGCAGTGTCGCCGAACCCGCGGCCGCCGGTGCGAGATCCCGCGCGTGCGGTCGCACCCCGAGCTGTCTCAGGACTCTGAACCTGTCGGTCAGTTCCGGTGACACGGACGTGGACAGCTGCCCGAAACCGCGGCGGCCGTCGAGCGCCTCGAACAGGACTGTGAGGGCGCCGACTGCGAACCTGCGCACCACGGCGCCCTCGTGACGGACGCCGGCAGGTTCGGGCTCGGGGCGATTGCCGTCCGGGACCTGCCGCGCCGTTGTGCGGTTACGGGACGCGACGAGCGCGGCCGGGTGTTCGTAGTCCGGGGCGGATCGAATCACGACTCGCGGTGTGTGTATGGGGAGCGGTGTCTGCATGGGGA
Source organism: Gordonia sp. (in: high G+C Gram-positive bacteria) (assembly GCF_020438995.1). Classification (GTDB taxonomy): domain Bacteria; phylum Actinomycetota; class Actinomycetes; order Mycobacteriales; family Mycobacteriaceae; genus Gordonia. Next base: position 75,898 of record NZ_JAGQTN010000275.1, on the reverse strand, counting down.
GCGGTGTCTGCATGGGGATCAGACGCAGCGAAACACCGTTTGGTTCCATCCGAACCGGAATTTTTTTCACCAAATAAAGTGCAACGGCGTGCCGCCCCGCGACACGCCGTTACATGGATCTTTCCGACCTCAGTTCCGCTGCTTCTTCGACTTCGGTGGCTTGGTACGATTCTTCGAGTTGGCCCGCTTGGCGGCCCGGCGGTCCCGGCGGGGCGCCGCCAGGACCGGATCGCCCTCTTCCTGCTCGTCGGTGAGGGTCTCGACGCCGCCGTCCTCGGCCGGACCGGTGTAGATCACGCCCGAGGCCGACGTGCTCTGGTCGGCGCCACTCGCCCGCAACGCCGCCGGGGCCCGATTGCCCGCGGACTCCGTATCGGCGTCGGCACCGGCAGCCGCCGCCGACAACCTCGGCGCCGGCACAGGCTTGATCAGCGACGGCGCGGGCTCGATCTCCTGCGTCTGCACCTGCACGTTGTACAGGAAGCCGAGGGCCTCCTCCTTGATGCCCTCGAGCATCCCGGTGAACATGTCGTAACCCTCACGCTGGTACTCGGCGACCGGATCACGCTGGGCCATCGACCGCAGATGAATGCCTTCGCGCAGATAATCCATCTCATAGAGATGATCGCGCCACTTGCGGTCGATCACGTTGAGCAGGATGCTGCGCTCGAGTTGACGCATCGCGCCCTCGCCGGCGACCTGATCGATCTCGGCCTCACGCGCGGCATACGCCTTGTGGGCGTCGTCGAGCAGCGCGTCGCGCAGTTCTTCGGGGGTGACGTCGTCTCGCGCCCCGTCGATGTCGGTGCGGAAGACCAGGTCGGGATCGAGGTCGAGCGGGTACAGGGTCCGCATGGCGCGCCATAGTTCGTCGACGTCCCAGTCCTCGGCATAGCCCTCGGCGGTGGCACCGTCGACGTAGGCGCTGACGACGTCGTCGATCATCCGCTGCACCTCGTCGGCGTGATCCTCGCCTTCGAGGATGGTGCGGCGTTCTCCGTAGATGACCTTGCGCTGCTCGTTCATCACCTCGTCGTACTTGAGGACGTTCTTGCGGACCTCGAAGTTCTGCTGCTCGACCTGCGTCTGCGCACTGCGGATGGCCTTGGTGACCATCTTGGCCTCGATCGGCACGTCGTCGGGCAGGTTGACACGGGTCATGATCATCTCGAGCGCCGCGCCGTTGAACCGGCGCATCAACTCGTCGCCGAGCGAGAGGTAGAAACGGGACTCGCCCGGGTCGCCCTGACGGCCGGAGCGGCCACGCAGCTGGTTGTCGATACGCCGTGATTCGTGGCGTTCGGTGCCCAGCACGTACAGGCCGCCGGCCTCGCGCACGGCCTTGGCCTGCTCGGCGGCGTTGTCCCGGGCGACCGCGATGGCCTCGTCCCACGCCGCCTCGTACTCCTCCGGCGTCGTCACCGGGTCGAGTCCGGCCTTGCGCAGACGCATGTCGGCGATGATGTCGGGGTTACCCCCGAGCACGACGTCGGTACCGCGGCCGGCCATGTTGGTGGCGACGGTGACCGCGCCGAGCGTGCCGGCCTCGGCCACGATCTGCGCTTCCTGCTCGTGATACTTGGCGTTGAGCACCGAATGCGGGATACCGCGCTTCTCGAGCTGGCGCGACAGGTACTCGGAGCGTTCGACGCTCGTGGTACCGATCAGCACCGGTTGCCCCTTCTCGTGACGTTCGGTGATGTCGTCGACGACCGCGGCGAACTTGGCCTCCTCGGTCTTGTAGATGAGGTCGGTCTGATCCTTGCGGATCATCGGCTTGTTGGTGGGGATCGGCAGCACACCGAGCTTGTAGATCTGGTCGAACTCGGCGGCCTCGGTCTCGGCGGTGCCGGTCATTCCCGCGAGCTTGTCGTACATGCGGAAATAGTTCTGCAGCGTGATCGTGGCCAGCGTCTGGTTCTCGGCCTTGATCTCCACCTTTTCCTTGGCCTCGATGGCCTGGTGGAGTCCCTCGTTGAAGCGGCGGCCGTCGAGCACACGGCCGGTGAACTCGTCGACGATCACCACCTCGCCGTTGCGGACGATGTAGTCCTTGTCGCGGTGGAACAGTTCCTTGACCTTGATGGCGTTGTTCAGGTAGCCGACCAGCTGCGAGTTGGCCGCCTCGTACAGGTTGTCGATGCCGAGCTGATCCTCGACGAACTCGACGCCCGCCTCATGCACGCCCACGGTTTTCTTCTTGATATCGACCTCGTAGTGGACGTCCTTGTCCAGCAACGGTGCGATGCGGGCGAACTCGGCGTACCACTTGCTCGACGAGTCGGTGGGGCCCGAGATGATCAGCGGGGTGCGGGCCTCGTCGATGAGGATCGAGTCGACCTCGTCGACGATCGCGAAGTTGTAGCCACGCTGAACGAGTTCATCGAGCGTGTGTGCCATGTTGTCTTTGAGATAGTCGAAGCCGAATTCGTTGTTGGTGCCGTAGGTGATGTCGGCGTGATAGGCGTCGCGGCGCGCGGCGGGACTCATCCCGGTGAGGATCACCGCGGTCTCCAGGCCCAGGAAGCGGTGCACCCGGCCCATCCACTCGGAGTCACGTTTGGCCAGGTAATCGTTGACGGTGACCACGTGCACGCCGTCGCCGGAGATCGCGTTGAGGTAGGCGGGCAGTACACAGGTCAGGGTCTTGCCCTCACCGGTCTTCATCTCGGCGATATTGCCGTAGTGCAGCGCCGCACCGCCCATGATCTGGACATGGAAGTGCTTCTGGTCGAGCACTCGCCAAGCGGCCTCCCTGGCCACCGCGAACGCCTCGACAAGCAACTCGTCGAGCGACTCGCCGCCGGCGTAGCGCTTCTTGAACTCGTCGGTCTTGGCGCTCAGCTCCGCGTCGGACAAGGCCTCCATCTCGTCGGAGAGCGCCTCTACGTGCGATGCGATCGCATCGAGCCGTTTAACCATGCGGCCCTCGCCCATGCGCAGCAGCTTGTTCAGCACCGTGTTGCCAATCCTCACTGAAGTCCCTCGGAACCGTCCGTCCGACGCCCCGAATTCCCAACTCTGATCGTCAGAGCATAGATCGCAGCCCATCGTACTCAGGCAGTCTGAGTAGACGCTTACCGGCACACTCGCAGGCCGACGGCCCACTGCCGGGGTGGGGTACGTGTGCATACCCCACCCCGGCAGTGGTGTTTTTCGATACGTGCTACCGGCGCATACGGCCGTCAGTGCGTCTCGGCCAGGCGGATCAGTCCGTAGTCGAACGCATGCCGGCGGTACACGACGGACGGTTTGTCGGTTTCCTTGTCGTGGAACAGGAAGAAGTCGTGCCCGACCAGTTCCATCTCGTACAGCGCGTCATCGACGGTCATCGGCGGCGCCTTGTGCTCCTTGATGCGGACGATCTGTCCGGGGCTGTGCTCGGTGACGCCGTCGTCCCAGGTCTGTTCGACGTCGTCGGCGACGGGGCGCGTCAGCGTCTCGGTGAGCTGATCGCCACGCAGTGGCGGTGCGCCGACCTCGGTCGCCGCGGCCACCGATATCGGGGTGCGGCTGCCCCGCGAGACGCGCCGGCGGTCCTTGACCCGGCGCAGACCGGATTCGAGCTTGCTGACGGCCGATTCGAGTGCGGCGTAGAAGTTTTCACCACTGGCCTGCCCGCGTACCACCGGACCCTTGCCCTTGGCGGTGAGTTCCACCTGCTGACACACCTTGGACAGCCTGCGGTTGCGTTCGTGGCTCAGCCGTACGTCGAAGCGGAAGATCCCAGGATCGAATCGTTCGAGCCGAGCGAGTTTGTCACGGACGTGGACCCGGTAGTGGTCGGGTATCACCACGTTCCGGCCGGTGAATTCGACGGCGGCGTCAGGCTCCGCGGGCTCGGCGGACTGGACGGTCCCCGGCGGCACGACGAATGCCGACTCGATTTCGTCGTCGCGGATCGTGCGCGCGTCGACTTTTGATTCACGCTGGCCCTTGCGGTGGATGACACTGGACATGCAATTTCCTCCTGTGTTGCTTCCCGGGCCCACGCGGTCACCGTTGTTCGCGATCGGACAGACAGTTCTCCGGATATCTCCGAAACCAAGGCGAATCCTATTGTGCTGAAAAGGAATCTCACCTGCGGTGGCGGTGCGGTCGACGGATTGTGCCCGCCTCGGCGAATCCGGACGGCTCCGAATTCCGTGGGTCGGGGATGGTGGCCATGCCAGCCGACGGCTGACACTCACGAACGCGCTATCACCTCCCTGGCGCACGAACCGCCCTCTCCCGGCGGCCCCGGGCGGCCGTCGTCATCGACGGTCACCCAACGTGTATTCGACCGTAGCCCTAAGTTCGGCGGACGGCTACGTTTCCGGTCAGCATGTCGGTCAGTGGGAACGAATTGATCCGCCGGACCGTCTCCGCGCCGAGTGTGGACAACGCCGTTGGCTCCGGCCGCGCGCACTGGCAGGGTGAACCGGATGAGCACGCAACAACAGTGGAAGGCATTCTGCCGGAAAGTGGTTCGCGCGGGCGCCGATCTGGCCGTACCGCTGTGCTGCGGGGGGTGCGATAGTCCGGGTATCGGGTGGTGTCCGCGCTGCGCCGCGGTGCTGGCCGATTCACCCGAACAGGTGACCACCCGGGTCCCGGTTCCGGCGCCGGCGTGGGCGTGTGCCCGCTACCGGGGCCCGGCCCGGCGCGCGGTCATCGCGGCGAAGGACCACGGCCGGACCGACCTGGCGGCCCCGCTCGGCGACGCACTGGCACACGCGCTTCGTACCCTTGCCCGCTGGGGTGAGCTTCCCGATGTCACTCTGCTGCAACTCGTGCCGGCCCCGACTCGCGCCACCTCGGCCCGCCGCCGAGGCGGTGACCCGGTCACGGCAATGGCCCGGACCGCGGCGTCGCGACTCGGTCCCCGCGTCCGGGTGACGCCGGCCCTGTTCACGGCGGCCTGGACCGCGGACTCCGCCGGCCTGTCGGCACCCGAACGCGCCCGCAACCTCTCGGGCAGAGTCCGGCTGCGAAGGGACGCGCACCTGCATCCGCGCGCCGTCACCGTTCTCATCGACGACGTGATCACCACCGGCACCACCGCCGCCGAGTCCGCCCGCGTACTCGCCGCCCACGGCATCCACCTCGACGCCGTCCTCGTCATCGCCGCGGCGTGATGGTGAGCCCATGCCCTGGGCACCCGGATCGTGATATGACTTGGCGGTATGGCGGGTGTTAACGGAATAGCTCAGAACATGCCGCGCAGGATTCTTTTCGCCATCGGCACCGAAACCTACACCGACAACGAGTATGACGATCGGGACATGGTGCCGGATATCTTGGGCGGCATCGTCGATCTGTTGACGCCATTGGGATTCGAGACGCGTTTCGCCCCATCGGGATATCTGCTGGACCCAGGCCGAAACGTATTCCGTGAGGCGATCCGGCGGGCCAGAGCCGAAGGCGAGATCGTCGTGATCTATTACACCGGCCACGGCGACGACATCAAACACGAGGGTTACCACCTCATTACCACCGACTTCGATAAGGCGAGCCTCCCGGACACCGGCGTGAAGGTCGTTGATGTTCCACCGCTCATCGCCAACCGCACCGACACCGGCGATCTCCACCCGGAGCAGGCACTCACCCTGATCATTCTCGACTGCTGCTTCTCCGGGGGCGGCGCACTCGAGGTATTGCAAGACGCACTGCTCACGCAGCGAAAGAACCCGGTACACACCAACCTGTGGATCTGGGCCACGGCCGGCGACAGACAGTGGGCCGGCGCAGGGCTGTTCACCAAATCGCTGGCGCAGGCATTGACCGATACGACTGTCGGCGCATCACCGCGTGAAATACCCCTGCTCACCCTCCTCGGGAAGGTGAACACCGGACTCGAACGCTCGCAAGCAAATCAGACGTCTGAACTCTTTCCTCCGAATGGCCGACTCACCGGCAATCCACCGTTCTTCCCCAACCCGGGCTTTATGCCCGACGTCGCCGGCCTCACCGTCGATGCCCAGCACTGGACGTCGAAGGCACGTGGCACCGACAGCCCCGCGGCCACGGGGTTCTACCTGGCCGGACGCACCGGACGCCTCCGGGCGGCAACCGACCTCGCACAGTGGATCACCGATCCTGACGAGACCGAGCTCGCTGTCGTCACCGGCAGCCCCGGAACCGGCAAGTCGTCGCTGCTGGCACTGATGACACTCCTGGCCGACGACGCCACCCGCGACAACCTCTTGCGGCACACGACAACGACCTCACTCGCGCATCAAGCCGCGCAATCGTTGCCCGGAGCGACCGATATCGTCGCCATTCACGCCCGGGGCCTCAATGCCGATCAGATCGGGGCGCGTATCGCGACCGACCTCGAACTGGACGCGCACGGGGCACACTCACTCCTCGAACTGCTGCGAAACAACGCATCACCACCGGGGCGGATAGTTTTGGTCGACGCGGTCGACGAGGCCACCAAACCGCACTCGGTCCGCGACGACCTGCTCCTGCCACTGACGCAGTGCGGGGTTCGCGTCGTCTTCGGCGCACGACGACACGTTCTGCCGCCCCCTGACATGCCGGCGATGACGCTCGACCTGGATACGGCCGCATATCACGACCCTGCCGCACTCACCGACTACATATCGCACCTACTCGCTGCAACGCACGAACCGGATACCGACAGTCCGTATGCGCTCGGGCATCCCGACACGGTTGCCGTCGCATCTGCCATCGCCGATCGTGCGACCGATCACCGCGTCGAATCTTTTCTCGTGGCCCGGGTGATCGCGCACGCGCTACGCGCACGCCCGGAGCGTGTCGACCCGTCAACCGCGCATTGGACCGAACTGCTGCCGAACGGCCTCAGTGACGCCTTCAAAGAAGATCTCGACCGATTCGGCGCCCGAGCGCCCACCATGCGTGCGCTGCTCGAGGCTCTCGCCTGGGCTCGCGGGCCGGGACTGCCGTGGGAAATGATCTGGGTGCAGATCGCCCGAACGCTCGCGGGACTACGCAACGAGGACGCACACCTGCACACTTCTGTCGGCGACGCCCCCATCAGCGATGACGATGTGCGCACGCTCCTGAATGACGCGGGCGCCTTCATCATCGAAGACCTCGGCCCGGGCGGACGCTCGGTCTTTCGCCCGTTCCACGAAGAGTTGTCACGATATCTGCGGCTGTCGGCAACCGCCCCCACCGAATCGGGCAATGCCGAAGCAGGCACCAAAGATATCGAGTACGAGATCACCCGTGCACTTGTGCGCACCGTCCCCACAGACAGCACCGATGCCCGGCGTTGGGACCGCGCCCACCCCTATGTCAGCACCTACCTCGCCCAGCACGCGTACGCCGGGCCGGCCGGAACCCTCGACGACCTGATCAGGGACGGCGGGTTCCTCGCCACGGCCGATCCCATGACTCTGACACCACTGCTCATCGACGCGACCCCGGCAAGCACCGAGATCGTCCGTGTCTACCGCCGCGCCCGACCGCTGCTCGGGGACGACCCCACAGCCAATCTCGCGTATGTGCTCGAGAGCGCGGCGGCGGTCGGCGCACTTTCCCTCATCAACCCGGCAGGATTCGCTCCGCTGTACCGCACACTGTGGAGCAATATCTCAACTGACGACAGTGTCCTCACAATCATCGCTCACTCGGGCCCGGTACGGGCGCTCGCGGTCATCGCCACCAGCACCGGCGACCCACTCCTGGCCTCAGCCGGCGACGACGGCACCATCCGACTCTGGAACCCCCACACCGGCACCCCACACGGCCACCCACTCACCGGCCATACGGGCCCGGTGCGGGCGCTCACGGTGACCACCAGCTGCACCGGTGACCCGCTCCTGGCCTCAGCCGGCGACGACGGCACGATCCGACTCTGGAACCCCCACACCGGCACTCCCCATGGCACCCCACTCGTCGGCCATACCGGCCCGGTCCGGGCGCTCACGACCATCACCTGCACCGGAGAAACCCTCCTGGCCTCCGGCGGCGCCGACCGAACCATCCGATTCTGGAACCCCCACACGGGTACCGCCCGCGGCAAACCACTCACCGGCCACGACGACAAGGTGTCGGCGCTCGCGGTCACCACCACCGACACAGGCGAGCCCCTGCTGGCCTCCGCGAGTGCGGACCTCACAATCCGGCTCTGGAACCCCTACACCGGCACCCCACACGGCCACCCACTCACCGGCCACACCGGCTGGGTGAGCGCGCTCGCGGCCATCGGCGACAGCACGGGCGAACCCCTCCTTGCCTCAGCAGGCAAAGACGGAACCATCCGGCTCTGGAACCCCCGCACCGGAACCGCCCACGGTCACCCACTTACCGGCCACGACGGCCCGGTGTCAGCGCTCGCGGTCACCACCACCAGCACCGGAGACACCCTCCTGGCCTCCGCCGGCACCGACAGGACTATCCGCCTCTGGAACCCCCACACCGGGACAATCGTCGAGGTACTTCGCCGGCGGATCGCGCCGGCCACATTGCTCGGAAACGGATCGCGACTGGTCATCGGCGATAGCGAAGGCCTGACGACGATCGAACTGAATTGACACCGCCGACGAGAGTGCATCTTCGGTGTCATTCCCGTTACGGCAGGACCGGGATCGCGCCCGGGGTCATCGCGGTCTCGACTTCGGTCCAGTATTGGTCGGGTTCGCCGTTGGTGCGGCCGAGGCTGAGGACGCCGCGGCTGTCGCCGACGTAGACGGTGGCCACATCCGCGGCGACCGATCGGACGGGGGGTGACAGGTTGCCGCTGAGCAGGCCGACGGCCTGGGTGCCGTTGATGGACAGTTGCAGGACCGGTGATTCGGGTGAGTCACGGGCGAGCATCAGGGTGGTGGGTGAGGCCCAGTCGATGGCGGTGACTCTGCTGCCGACGTTGTAGGCGGCGATTCTGGGGCCGGTGAGCATGACGCGGCCTTCGGCGTTGGTGGCGACGACGGCGAAGACGAGTTGCCCGTCGACGACCATGGCGATGCGCACGCCGTCGGGTGCGACCTGGAGATCTGTGATGGCTCCGCGAACGAGGTTGTTGACTGCGGTGATGTCGACGGCGGCGGCGTGGTCGATGCCGTCGTCTTCGCGTTGCCATCGCTGGACGCGGCCGTCGACGACGGCCCACAGGGTGCCGGAGGTGCGCCCGAACGACGGCCGGGTGATGGCGGCTCCGGAGACGAGGGTGGCCAGTACGCCGCCGTAAGGTGCGACCACGAGTTCGGAGGATGCCGCTCCGGGACTGCGGGCCAGGACTCCGGCGACACGCTTGCCGTCGGCCGAGATGGTCGCGATGCGCAGGTCGTCGCCGGCGCCGAGTTCACCGGTGACGGGTGTGGTGGTGGTGTCACCGACGTGCAGCAGCGCCCCGTCGCGGATGACGTGGAGTCCTATGTCGGTGCCGACCGCCCCATTCGGGTCGAATTGCTCCACGTCGGTGGTCTTCCAGCCTTTGGGCCGGTCGGTTCGCAGTGGGACGCCGTCGTCGGTGATCTGGTAGGGCCCACCGATTTCGAGGCCTTCGAAGGTGTACACGATCTGGGCGACCATCACGTGTTCGTCGGTGTCGGAGAGTCCGCCGACTCCGGTGAGCGGCACTTGGACTCCGCCGTCACGCACGGCGCTCACTTTGCCGCGCAGCGCGGCGTTGCGGGGGAAGGCGGTGCCGGCGGCGGCTCGTAGGTCGGTCGACGGTCCGGCGATGAGCCGCTGGACAAGGGTGCCCGGATCGGTGTCGGTGCCCGCGTACAGCCAGCGCGGGTCGGGCACGAGAGCCGTGCGGTCGCTGTTGGGAAAGTACAGGGTGGCCGAGCGGTACAGCGATTCGAACTGATTCTTGTCGATGAGGGTGCCGTTGGGCAGCCGGCCGTCGATACGCCACTGGTCGTTGACGCGGCGCAGGTCGAAGGTGGCCGCGACACGTCCGGTGGCCGGTAGCAGTTGCCCGTCGGGTCGCAGGGTGCCCACGTTGTCACCGACCAGACGCAGTCGCACGGTGGTGGCGCTGCGTTCGTCGATGAATACGTTCACTTCGTCGACGACCACCATGTCGCCGCTGGAATCCCATTGCGCCGAGGCTGTTCTGGTGAGGAACTTGCGGGCGGCGCGGTAGTTGCCACGGGGGTTGGCGGTGGCTTTGACGAAGGCCCGCACGAGCGCTTCGGAGTCCATGTCCGGTTGTGGAACGGGGACGGCGTTGGGCGGGTTCTCACGCTGGAATGCGCGGATCGGCTGGGGTGAGGAGTTGTCGGGTATGGTTCCGCAGCCCCCGACGACCAGTGCGAGCACGGTGAGCAGCACCCCGATCACCGTCGCCCGGGTGCGGGCGGTCACGAGGTGTCTCCTTCGGTCGCCAGGACTCTGCCGTTGCCGGATTGTTTGAGCGGCAGTGGGCTACCGAGCAGTTTGTGGCCCCGCACGAGCGGCAGGGTGAGCCGGAAACAGGTGCCTTTGCCCGGTTCGCCCCACGCTTCGAGCCGGCCTTGGTGCAGGCGTGCGTCCTCGATGCTGATGGCCAGGCCGAGTCCGGTGCCACCGGAGCGGCGGACCCGGGACGGATCCGACCGCCAGAATCGGTTGAATACGAGTTTCTCTTCGCCTGGCCGCAGGCCGATGCCATTGTCGCGGACGGTGATCGCGACGGCGTCGCCGTCCGATCGCATGGTGAGGGTGACCGGCTTGTGCTCGCCGTGGTCGATGGCGTTGGCCAGCAGGTTGCGCAGGATCCGTTCGACGCGGCGCGGATCGATCTCGGCGAGGACGGGTTCGGCGGGCAGGTCGAGAACGAGTTCAGTACCGGTGTCATCGGCGAGGTGGCGGACGGTGGCCAGCGCCCCGTCGATGGGGATGGCCATGTCCATGCGTTCGGCGGCCAGTTCGGCCATGCCGGCGTCGTGGCGGGAGATCTCGAGCAGTTCGGTGAGCAGGGTTTCGAATCGGTCGAGTTCTTTGTCGAGGAGTTCGACGGATCGTTTGTACATGGGGTCGAGCTCGTCGCGGGCTTCGTAGAGCAGGTCCGAGGCCATGCGCACGGTTGTGAGCGGGGTGCGCAGTTCGTGGCTGACATCGGAGGTGAACTGGCGCTGGAGTCCGCCGAACTCCTCGAGGTGGGTGATCTGTTTGGACAGGCTCTCGGCCATATCGTTGAACGACGTCGCGAGCCGGGCGATGTCGTCCTCGCCGCGCACGGGCATGCGTTCCTTGAGGCGGCCGTCGGCGAATCGGACGGCGATTCGGGAGGCCGACCGGACAGGGATGACCACCTGCCGGGACACCAGCCACGCGATGGCGGCGAGCAATCCGAGCAGCACGACGGCACCGGTGAGCAGGGTGCCGCGCACGAGATTCACCATCTTTTGTTCATTGGTGAGCGGGAACACCAGGTACAGCTCAAGCCCGGCGATCGCCGAGTTGGTGGGCGTGCCGACGATGAGTGCGGGGACGTTGGTGCCGGAGCCGTTGTCGACGGACGAGTACTGGTAGGCGACCTGCCCGCCCTGCACCATGCTGCGCAGATTGGTGGGCACCTCGTTGGCCGGCCCGGCGATGGTTTCGTGGCCGTCGCGCACGGAGTTGCGCACCACCAGCACGGTGTCGAAGGACCCGACGTCGTCCGAACCCTGTCCGGAGTTGGTGCCACGGTCGGTGAGCAGCGACCGCGTCTGACGCAGCCGGGTCTCCGTCGACATGGCGCCGTCCGAACTCGACAGGTCGCGTTCGACGGTGACGCGGGCACGGTCGAGGGCTTCGGTGGCGGCGGCCAGTTTCACGTTGAGCAGGCTGTCGGTGATCTGGCTGACCAGCACCAGCCCGAGGACAAGCAGCACCACGAACGACAGCAGCAGCGTCGACACCACCACTCGCAGTTGCAGCGAGCGACGCCAGATCTTTCCGAAGGAGCGGCCGAAGCGTGCGGCTGCCCGTGTGATCCGCCCCAGGGTGCTGTTGATTCGCCTGGAACGTCGGATCACGGCGGTCCGGCCTTGTAACCGACCCCTCTCACGGTCAGCACGATCTCCGGGTTCTCCGGATCGGTTTCGACTTTCACTCGCAGCCGCTGCACGTGGACGTTCACCAGACGGGTGTCGGCGGGGTGCCGATAGCCCCAGACCTGTTCGAGCAGGACGTCGCGGGTGAACACCTGCCGCGGTTTACGGGCGAGCGCCACGAGGAGATCGAATTCGAGGGGGGTAAGCGAGATGGGTACGCCGTCACGGCTGACCTTGTGCGCGGGAACGTCGATCTCGACGGGCCCGATCGACAGGAGTTCGGCGGGTTCGTCGTCGGTGCGGCGCAGCCGGGCCCGGATGCGGGCGACGAGTTCTTTCGGTTTGAACGGCTTGACCATGTAGTCGTCGGCGCCGGATTCGAGGCCCAGGACCACGTCGACGGTGTCGGACTTCGCGGTGAGCATGACGATGGGGACGCCGGAGTCGGCGCGCAGCACCCGGCACACGTCGATGCCGTTCATACCCGGCAGCATCAGGTCGAGCAGGACGAGGTCGGGCCGGATCTCGCGGACGGCGGACAGCGCCTGGGTTCCCTCCCCCACCACGAACGGTTCGAATCCCTCGCCACGAAGCACGATCGTCAGCATTTCGGCGAGCGCGGCGTCGTCGTCGACAACAAGGATCCGTGGCTTCATGGCTCCCATGGTGGCATCTTCGCCGGAAAACGACGACCATGACGCGCCGATCCGGTCGATACCCCACCCCCGACCTGGCCTTTTACCACCCGGGTCCGCCCGGCATCGGACCGCGGCGACGGTTACGATGTCCGGTCATGGGCCAACTCATCGCCATCGAAGGGCTCGACGGCGCGGGCAAGAACACTCTGGTGACCGCGCTGACCGCCATCTGGCAGTCAGCGGGGCTGCGCGTGGCGCACTTCACGTTCCCCCGCTACGGGCAGTCGGTGCACGCCGATCTCGCCTCGGAGGCGCTGCACGGCTCGCACGGGGATCTGTGTGAGAGCGTGTACGCGATGGCGTTGATGTTCGCGCTCGACCGGCGGGAGGCACGCAGTTCGATCGCCGCCGCGGCGGCCGACTGCGACATCGTCGTCTGCGACCGGTACGTGGCCTCGAACGCGGCCTACAACGCGGGCCGACTGCTTCAGGACGCCGGCGGCGAGGTGGTGTCGTGGGTGGACACGCTGGAGTTCGGCCGGTTCGGCCTGCCCGTCCCCGACCGGCACGTGCTGCTGGGCGTCACCCCGGAGGTCGCGATGTCGCGGGCACGGGGACGGGCGGAGTCCGACGCGGCTCGGATGCGCGACGTATACGAACGCGACGACAGTCTGCAGCGCCGCGTCGACGACGTCTATCACCAACTGGCGCAATCGAACTGGCGTTCCCCGTGGATTCTCACCGACGGTTCCGACCCGGCCGCACTCGCCGCCGAACTGCACCCGTGAACCACAGACACCCCCGTCGGATGGACGGGGGTGTCTGTATCACCGAACGACTTCCGTTCCGGCAGTTGACAACTCAGTAGCGGTAGTGCTCCGGCTTGTACGGGCCCTCGACGTCGACGCCGATGTAGTCGGCCTGCTCCTTGGTGAGCTTGGTCAGGGTTCCGCCGAGCGCTTCGACGTGGATGCGGGCGACCTTCTCGTCGAGATGCTTGGGCAGGCGGTACACCTCGTTGTCGTATTCGTCGTTCTTGGTCCACAGTTCGATCTGCGCGATGACCTGGTTGGAGAAGCTGTTGCTCATCACGAACGACGGATGGCCGGTGGCGTTGCCCAGGTTGAGCAGCCGGCCCTCGCTGAGCACGAGGATCGAGTTGCCCGACTCGAAGATCCACTTGTCGACCTGCGGCTTGATGTTGAGGCGAGTCGCCCCCGAGGACTCCAGCCCGGCCATGTCGATCTCGTTGTCGAAGTGGCCGATGTTGCCCAGGATGGCCTGGTTCTTCATCTGCTTCATGTGATCGAGCGTGATGATGCCCAGGTTGCCGGTGGAGGTGATGACGATGTCGGCGTCGCCGATCGCCTGCTCCACGGTCACCACGTCGAAGCCGTCCATGAGCGCCTGCAGCGCGTTGATCGGGTCGATCTCGGTGACCTGCACTCGTGCGCCCTGCCCGGCCAGCGACTCGGCGCAGCCCTTGCCGACGTCGCCGTAACCGCAGACGAGGATCTTCTTGCCGCCGATGAGGACGTCGGTGCCACGGTTGATACCGTCGACCAGCGAATGCCGGGTGCCGTACTTGTTGTCGAACTTGCTCTTGGTGACCGAGTCGTTGACGTTGATCGCGGGGAATGCCAGGTCGCCCGCGGCGGCGAACTGGTAGAGCCGCAGCACACCGGTGGTGGTCTCCTCGGTGACACCCCGCACGGAGTCGGAGATGGCCGACCACTTGGTCTTGTCGTTCTCGAACGAGACGCGCAGCAGTTCGAGGAACACCTTGTACTCGGCCGAATGATCGTCGTCGGCGGGTGGCACCACACCGGCTTTCTCGAACTCGGCGCCACGCAGCACCAGCATGGTGGCGTCGCCGCCGTCGTCGAGGATCATGTTGGCCGGCTCGCCGGGCCAGGTCAGCATCTGCTCGGCCGCCCACCAGTACTCTTCGAGGGTTTCGCCCTTCCACGCGAACACCGGCACGCCCTTGGGCTCGGAGACGGTGCCGTGCGGCCCGACGACCACGGCCGCGGCCGCATGGTCCTGGGTGGAGAAGATGTTGCACGACGCCCAGCGCACCTCGGCACCGAGGGCCACCAGGGTCTCGATGAGCACCGCGGTCTGCACCGTCATATGAAGCGAACCGGAGATCCGCGCGCCCTTGAGCGGCAGCACGTCGGCGTATTCGCGGCGCAGCGACATCAGACCGGGCATCTCGTGTTCGGCCAGGTCGATCTCCTTGCGCCCGAAATCGGCCAAAGACAGGTCGGCGACCTTGAAGTCGATCCCGTTCAGCGTGTCGACAGACGTCATCTATAACCCTTCGTCGATGCGCGGCGCTGTTTCTCGGCCGGCGCGTAAGCAGTCGACACCGAGGCTATCGGACGCCCTCCGGTTAGGGTGCCCTCAGGTGCGGGTACGGATCAGCCCGGGCCCTTGCCGAGGTCGACCTCCGGAGCCTCGCCGGGTCCGGACACCGACGCGAGCTCGCCGCGCTCGCGTCGCGCGAAGACGGAGTTGCGGCGGCCGAACGCGAAGTAGATGACCAGGCCGATCGCCATCCACACGAGGAACCGCAGCCAAGTCTCGATCGACAGATTGAGCATGAGCCACAGGCAGGCGAGCACCGAGAGGATCGGGATCACCGGCATCAGCGGGACCTTGAATCCCCGCGACAGCTCGGGCCGGGTCCGCCGCAGAACCACCACACCGATGCTGACCAGCACGAATGCGAACAGGGTGCCGATGTTGACCATCTCCTCGAGGGTGCCCATCGGGAAGATCGCCGCCAGCACGGCCGAGGTGACGCCGACGATGACGGTCAGCCGGGCGGGTGTGCCGCGCTTTCCGGTGTGTGCCAGCGAACGCGGCAGCAAACCGTCGCGCGACATCGCGAACGCCACCCGCGTCTGGCCCAGCAGCATCACCATGACCACGGTGGTCAGGCCCGCGATGGCGCCGAGGTTGATGATCCAGCCCACCCAGGTGACGCCACGGATCTCGAATGCGGTGGTCAGTGTGCTGTCACCGGCCAGGTCGGTGTAGGGCACCATGCCGGTGAGCACCAGCGTGACCAACACGTAGAGCACGGTCACGATGGCCAGCGAGCCGAGGATTCCCCGCGGCAGCGCCCGCTGCGGGTCCTTGGTCTCCTCCGCGGTCGTCGCCACGACATCGAAGCCGATGAAGGCGAAGAACACCAGCGATGCCGCTGCGAGCAGCCCGTACCAGCCGAAGTCGGTGTCGCCGCCGCCGGTGAGGGCTGAGAACAGCGTCTGGTGGATGCCCGATCCGGTGTCCGACGGCACCGAGTCGGGGATGTACGGGCTGTAGTTGGACGTCTTGATGTAGAACGCGCCGACGATGATCATCAGCAGCACCACACCCACCTTGATGGAGGTGATGACGAGCGAGACCCGCGAGGAGATCTTGGTGCCCAGCGCCAGCAACACGGTCAGGACCGCGATCAGCAGCACCGCACCCCAGTCGAAATCGAATCCGATATCGACGGTGGTGGTGATGTCGAGGAAGTCTCCCAGGTAGGCGGACCATCCCTTGCTCACCACCGACGCGGCCAGCGCCAGTTCCAGCATCAGGTCCCAGCCGATGATCCAAGCCAGGAACTCGCCGAACGTGGCGAAGGTGAAGGTGTAAGCACTGCCGGCGACCGGCACCGTCGAGGCGAACTCGGCGTAACAGAGCGCGGCCAGGCCGCATGCGACGGCGGCGATCACGAACGCCAGCGACACCGACGGGCCTGCGACGTTGCCGGCGGTGCGCGCGGTGAGCGTGAAGATGCCGGCACCGACGACGACCGCCACGCCGAAGACCGTCAGGTCCCAGGCGGTGAGGTCCTTGCGGAGTTTGGAATCGGGTTCGTCGGTGTCGGCTATCGACTGCTCGACCGACTTGACGCGACTGAACAGGGAACTCATTCGACAACCCCCGGACCTGTCTGGGCGAGAACGCTTCGGACCATGGGCGTTACGTTAGTTGACCGCTCCGTGGTCGATGTCGGGTTCGAGGTAGATCAGCCGCGCCTGCGGAAGTGCCGTGCGCACACGCAGTTCGGCCGCGTTGATGGTGTCGGCGATCTTGCCGATGTCGCTGCCCGGGGAGATGGCGATCTTGGCAGCCACCAGCATCTCGTCGGGACCGAGGTACTGGGTCTTCATATGGATGACCCGGTCGACGCCGTCGGCCGCGGTGAGTTCGGCCAGCAGTGCCTTCTCCTCGGCGTCGGTGGCTCCCTCACCGATCAGCAGGCTCTGCATCTCGACGATCAGGATGATCGCGATGACGCCCAGCAGCACACCGATCGACAGGGTGCCGACACCGTCCCAGACCGCGTTGTCGGTGATCATCGTCAGGCCGACACCGCCGAGCGCCAGGACCAGGCCGACGAGCGCACCGGTGTCCTCCAGCAGCACGACGGGCAACTCGGGGGTGCGTGCGTTGCGGATGAACTGCCACCAGGTGGCCCCGCCCTTGAGCGGCTTGGACTCCTTGTAGGCGGTGCGGAAACTGTAGCCTTCCAGGGCAATCGCGACCACCAGGATCACCACGGCCACGATCGGCGATTCGAGTCCGTGGTCGTCGGCGTGCCGGATCTTTTCGATGCCCTCGTAGATCGCGAACATCGACCCGAGCGTGAACAGCACCAGCGCCACCACGAACGAGTAGAAGTAGCGGCTGCGGCCGTACCCGAACGGGTGCAGGCGGTTGGCCTGCTTGGCCGCCCGGTTCTGGCCGAACAGCAGCAGCCCCTGGTTGGATGTGTCGGCCACCGAGTGCACCGCCTCGGCGATCATCGATGACGATCCGGTGATCAGGAAGCCGATGAACTTGGCGGTGGCGATTCCTGCGTTCGCCAGCAGCGCGGCGATGATCGCGCGCTTGGATCCCTCTGCGGACACGTCTCTCCTGGGTGTGGCGACGGTGCGGCCGGCCGCACCGGATCGGCAGCGCGGCGGTCCTCACGCCACGCTGACCGAGCCGCACGGGGCGCGGCTCGGTCAGCGTTGACGATACTGCCACGGCGGGCGAACGCCCCACCGAACCGGACGAATTCCCCGCCTGATCGCGGGGCCAGGTCAGGCGAAGCTGTCGCGCACCCGGCGGTCGGCGTTGCGCATCATGATGCCCGCGTTCTCGACGCCGCTGCCGAGACCGTTCAGCTGGGCCCGGGCGTCGGCGAAAGCGCTGTCCCACTTGGCCTGTGACGCGAGATAGGCTGCGGCGCCCTCCTGCGACTGCCAGTTGGCGCCGAGCTTGTTGACCTGCGCCTTGAGCTCGTCGGCGAGGGCGCCGAGTTTGGCGAACTGGCTCTTGAGGTCGCCGGACAGGGTGTCGAGGCCGGCGAAGTTGTAGGCGATGACGCCGTTGTTGGACATGGATGTACTCCTGACGGTTGTGGGGTCTGTGCGGGACGAGCGGGTTGATCAGGCGTGGGATCAGAGCTTGAGTGGCGATCCGCCGCCCACGCTCTGCGTCACCACGCCCGCGACCTCGGAGTCCTGACTGTCGTAGCCCTTGAAACTCGTGGTCAGGTTGGCCTCGATCTCGTCGAGTGCGGTGTTGAGCCGGGTGGCGAGGTCCTGCCAGTTGTTGTGGGTGTTGCCGAAGGCGGTGGCCGCCTGACCGCTCCAGCTCGCCTGGCCCGTACCGGCCGACGTCCGGATCTGGTTCAGGATGCCTTTCATCTCGCCGACGATGGTGCCGATGGAATCAGCCGACGACTGGCTGGCGGCCAGGTCGATGGAAACTCCGTTGGATGAACCGAACTGCATTGTTTCCTCCTCTTGTGTCATAACCGACCTGTTTGCCGATTATGTTGTGCTGTTGGTGAAGTGATGATCGGTCGGCAAGCGTGACCGCTACGCGCCGGCGGAAGGCGACAGGTTCAGCCGGAGGGCGATATCGGGCGCCGCTTGTTGTGCGGCACTGTGCTGTGCGGCACTGCCGGGGTCGTCGTCCGCACCGAAAACGGCCGGAGCGGTCGATCCGGCCTCACCGACGACACGACGCCCGTTGTCCTCACTGACCAGGTAGGCGGCGCCGCCCTGCGTCCCCTCACCCCCACCGCGGCCGGCAGCCCCGGCAGGTGCAGCGACCATCGGCGCGCCGGCACCGTACCCGTTGCCGCCGGCCGGGTTCCGGGCCACCGGCGTGGCGGTCGCCGAGGGTTCGGCGGCGGTGGGCACGGCCGGCCGGTAGGTTCCGGCCGGGGTCTGCGGCGAGGGCGATCCCGTCGGGGTGGCTCCGGCATTGCCGTACGGACCCGCCGACGGAACCCTGTCCGCCGAGGCCGTCCGCACCGCGGGATCGATCTTCTGCGCCGGCACCGGCCGCTCGTTGATGGTCGTGGGCACCGTGGCCACCGGCACACGTGTTGCGGTGGGAACCGTATTCGTGGCTGTCGGGGTGACCGGTGGCGCCAGTTGGGTCGGCAGTTGCCTCACCGCCCCAACGACCGGCGTGACTGTGTCGACCACGGATCCGGCCACCGAGAACGGGTTGATGCCCTTGATACCCGGCACATTGGTCACCTTGATCTTGACGCCGTTGGTGGTCATGTGGGTGGTGGGCCCGAGCAGTTGGGCACGGGTTGCGGTGACCACGGCGATCGCCTGCGAGAGCCCTTCGGCCGCGAAGCCGAGCGCGAGGCCCTGCCCGGCGGGCGTCACGATGATCGGCAGTGTCGCACCGATCTTGCTCACCGTCGCCGCGATGATCCCCTGGATCTGGCTGAGCCCGGTTCCGACGATGGCCGCCGCGGTCTGGATGTCGATCGACATCGTCGTGCCTTGGCGTGACACGGCCGTGGTGTCGGCGGTGACCTTGACGTTCTTGACGACGGCGGCTTCGGAGGCCTGACCGTCCCACACCTGCGCGGCCACCTTCAATGCACCCGACGATGTCGATACCGCGGTGTCGAGCACCCCCGACAACGCTGTGAACAGCTTCGACGGGTCGATGGCGGCGGTCGCCAGGTTGCCGGTGCCGAAGCCGCCGAGCAGGTCGGTGAGCGGTTTGAGCAGCGCGGTCAGGTCGAGCATGGGCAGGTTCGGCAGTCCCGGCAGAGGCGGCACCTCGGGCACCTGGGGCAGAGCGGGCAGCTTCAGGCTGGCCAAGACGTCACCGACCGGCCGATCCAGGATCGGACCGAGTGGTGTCGCGGCGATCATGTCGTTAACCGATACCTCCGAGACCGATCGGTTCACGGCGCCCGTGGCGCCGGACTCCGAACTGAAAGTCACTGCCTGGACGGATGATTCGCTTCCATTACCCGTCCCCGCCCCTGCCGATGACGCGGATGCCGGCGCCGATGTCGCGCGAGGTGCGCCGGCCGTGCTCATACCCGCATCCCGACGGTCCGGGTGATGCCGCTCGCACCGTCGGTGTCCGTGTTCTCGAAGTCCGCGGCCCCACCGATGGCGGCAGCGGCCGTCCCCAGGTGCACCGCGGCCACTTCGCTCACCGATGCCAGGTGGTTGGTCTGCGCACCGATGAACGAGGCCAGGAACTCCTGGCCGATGAGGCCGAACACCGGGATGAGTGCCAGCGTGTTTGCCCCGGCGTTGATGGCGCCGGCACCCGCTATGGCGACTCCCGTGGACGCCGCGCTCGCTCCGTAACCGCGCACCGCATCAGGAATGACAACAGTCGTGCTCACAGATTCCCCCTTCCTACGAACCCGGGTCCACCGCTCGGCACACCCGACGTCGCTCTATTTCCAATTTCATTGATCCACAAGGGAATCCGATCGATGCAGGCGATAGCCACGACACACCCGGCACCCGGATTCACACAGGATGAATCAGCATGTTCCGACAGGAGTACGAACCAACGCCGGATCAGGCGTGATTCGACCAGGACGTCGCGACGCGGTCAGCGAGGACGGCTGCCGAGAAGTTCGGCGAACGACTCGGCGAACTCCTCGGTGACCCGGGCGCGCTGCGCGAACGCCCGCTGAGCCGCCAAAGCCGCTGTGGCAACTACTGTTTCGCCGAGCCGCGCCGCACCGAGACGATCAGCACGCGGCGACAACACGATCTCCCGCACCCCGCCGACACCGTCGACCTCGATGGATACCAGACCATCCGGGGATGTCTCCCGAACCGTGATCGCCCCGAGTCGGTCCGAGAAGTCCTGCATCCGGCTCAGTTGCGCGCGCGCCCGAGCCTCCAATTCGTCCATCCCCCAAGTCATGTGAACGAGTCACCGGCCCGTCGGACGCACAGCGAAGTCGTCATGCTCGCCACGACGTTCGAAGTCGGCGAGCTCGTCGGCCGTCGGCAGCCCCATGGCGCCGATGATGCCGGCATCCACGCCGTCGTCGAGAAGTCTTGCGCGGAGACGGATTCCGGATACCATCGCGGCGCCGCGGCACAGCGCTGTCAATTCTGCGGCCAGGCCGGTCATGTCGCGCCGCATTTCACCCTCGGCGATCTTGACGGACACCGGCAAGCCCTGATGTGTGGCGGTCACGGTGACCGCCCCGCTGCGGGAGCGGACCGTCGTCAATGCGTCGGCGAATCCGCTGGAACAATCGCTCTGCGCCCTGGCCGACCATCTGTCGGTGAATGTTGTGCTTTCCACTCCGAATACCCCCGTATCGTTGCGATGCGCGCCTGGCGGCACCGTCTCAAACATTCGCAGAACTACATCAAATGCGCCGTACTGCAATGATCTTGACTACCGAGCCGACAAAACCGCCGAATGATGATTGTCCGGTTTGTCGTTGCGATGTGCAGATAGTGCCACATCCGTCGAGTGCTGACCATAGGCCCACCTCGGTCCTGTGGATAACCCCGGCGCACTTCCGTCGGCAATTTTGTCAGCATTGCTAACAATCGAAGTTGCCATTCAGGCATTGGTAACAAACGCATAACGGACTGGATGCGGAGTTGTGATCACGGTCGCAGCCCGGCTAGTCTTCAGGCGAAACTCCGGGAAGAAGGCCGGGAGTTCGGCTCGCATGATTGAAAAGAGATTCTCGATGCACAAGACCCGTGGTGGCGGAAGCGACCCCCTCGCTCAGATCCTCAACGTCCTGAACGGCAACGGAACCAACACCGGCTCTTCGGCGGGGCAGACGTCCACCGGCTCGTCCGCCTAGAACACGCACCGGACAAACCGTCTCGCGCGCAGCCGCGGGGCGGTTTTCTGCTGTCCGGAAGGCTTCACGGTACCGATCGACTACGGCGCCGGCTCCCATTCCAGGACCCACACCGTAGGACCATCAGTGAGCGTGTAGCTGCCCACTTCCACAGCACCGAACTTGCGAATATAGGCGTCGGCCAGGTCGCGATCACCGGCCCGGACGACGGCCGACAAGCCACGCCTGCGGCCTTCGGCGATCAGTGGCTGCAGCGCCACCCACAGCACGCCGGAGCGGCGATAGTCCGGTGCCACGGCCGCGAGAACCACACTGGCCACATCCGCGCCGGGTACGGATGCCTGTTCGGCATCGCTGTTCTCCTTGAACCGGGCCATGAACGCATCGTTGCCACCGACAAGTTCACGCCCCTCCTCGACGTGTTCGGGCAGCGGCGGCACTTTCACATGGTCGGGAGCCGTCCACACCACGACCCCGCACAGTTCGCCCGACCCGGTGAACGCGCCGTTCACCCCCGACGTCCGCTTGGGGTTGAGCTCGATCTCGGCAAACCAGCGCGCGAGCCGCGGCGACATGAGATCACCGAACAACCAGTTCAGATGCGGGATATCGGGGATACCCCGCGCCACGATCTCCACCGCCCGCGCCCGCTCCGCGGGATCATCGAGCCTGACGGGGCGCGCCACCATCTCACTGACCGATACAGACATTCAGACCTCCGAAAATCCTTGTGCGGCAGCGATAACGAGCCGTCTCCGGTGACCGCCGCTAAGCAGCCCGCCCACCGCCGGGCGGAACCTCGAGGACCCATACCGTCGACCCGTCACTGAGCTTATAGTTGCCAAGTTCGACCGCGGAGAACAGCCTGACGTACGCGTCGGCGAGGTCTCTGGTGCCGGTCCTGAGCACACCGGGCACATCGCGCCGCAGGCTTTCGGCGATCACCGGTTCGACTGCGGCGCGCAGCACGCCGCGGCGGCGATATTCGGGGGCCACCGTCGCCACCGACACCGAGAGCGCCCCGGGCACCGACCAGGTGCCCACATCGGGTTCCTGACTCTGCCGGTACCTCTCCATGAAGCCGACATCGTGGCCGAAAAGTTCGACCCCCCTCGCAACCAGATCCGGGTCGGGCGCGCACGCCGTGTGGTCCGACGCGGACCACACCACCACCGCGCAGAGTTCGCCCGAGTCGGTAAAGGTGCCGTGCACCCCGTCGGTCCGGGCGGGCGACAACGTGACCTCGGCCAGCCATCGGACGAGCTGTGTGGACATCAGCTCGCCCATCAGCCACTTGAAGTGCGGTATGTCCGCGATGCCCTGGGCAAGGAGTTCGACCGCGCGCGCACGCTCCTGCGGGTCATCGAGCCTGATAGCGCGAGTGGTCAAGTTTTCCGAGGGCCGCACACCGCCTCCATGTCGTCGTCGAACGTGATCTTTGTCTCATCCGGGGTCCCACTGCGCGAGACCCGAATCCATCACAGCAGTTCAGCGGGCCGACGGCACATGTCAGCAACCGTGCTCCAGGAAACCCGACCTGCGATCTTTACTATGCCGTGACTATCTCTTTACCAGTAGATAGCTGGTCATGTTAGGTTAGCCTAGCGCAACCTAAAGTTCGGGTTGCATACGATTCCCACCACCCAGATCGGAGTACAGACATGGGCTACACCGTGGACGAGGTTCTGAACGCCACCATGACCGACGTCGTGCAGGCCGTCGGAGGCAATCTGAGTTCGCAGGGCAGCGGCCAGGGCAGCACCGGATCCTGAGCCGGCAGCTCACTCACACCAATCGGGTCAGCGCCGGACCACCCGGCCTCCCAATTCCCATCCGGATACCCGACGCTCGGGACACCGCACACAATCCAAGGAGAACCACCATGGCAGGCATCGGAGCCGACACCACCGTCAGGGACGTCATCCAGCTGGTCGGCAACAGTATCTTCACCGGACTCGGCAGCACCGACTCCGGCAATACCGGCGGCGGCAACGGCAGCAGCACCGGCTCCTGAGCCCCACAGCCCGGCCCTGTTCGAGCCGTCCCGTACAACACACGGGACGGCTCGTTCGTTGTGTTCGGGGGCTTCGTATTGTTAGAGGGCTATGACAGATTCCGGTCGCGCCACGGCGCACTCCTCGCCCGACGGCACAGCGTCGACACCGCGCCGGCCGCTGTCGACGCTCTTCACCGAGGCGCTCGTTCCTCGGTGGCGGCTCGTCGCCGTGTTCGCGCTGTGCCAACTCGCTGCCACGTTCACCGCACTGGCGCAGCCCGCACTCAACGCCCGCATCGTCGACCACGGGATCATGGCCGGTGATACCGGCCAGATCTACCGCGTCGGCGGCTACATGCTGATCGTCGCGGTGGTCAACCTCGCAGTCTCCCTCGCCGCGGTCTACCTTTCCGCCCACATCTCGGCCTCGATGGCTCGGGACCTGCGGATATCCGTTCGTGATCGGGTCGCCCTGCTCTCGGACGCCGAGGCCTCCCGGTTCGGCATTCCCAGCCTGCTCACCCGCGCCACCGGCGACGTCGTCAATGTCCAGGTGTTGCTGTTCGCAGTGTTGGCGATAGCCGTCACCGCGCCGTTCATGCTGGTGGGTGCCACCGTCCTCTCGTTGATCCAGGGTTGGCGGCTGTCCCCGGTCATCGTCGTCGCCGGCACCATCCTGTCGGTGGGGATCGGCGTGTTCATCCGGCAGCTGATCCCCGCGGCCACACTCATCCAGAAGCGCATCGACAACCTGAATCGGATCGTCCGCGAACAGCTGTCGGGTCAGCGGGTGATCCGGGCATTCAGCCAGGAGCGGACCGAGCTCCGGCGTTACGACGAGGCCAACACCGACCTGTTCACCGTTGCCTTACATATGGGTCGTTGGCAGACCGCGCTGCTGCCCACTGTCACCGTCGTGGCCGGCCTCGCCTCGGTGACGGTGTCCGGGCTGGGCGCCATCTTTGTCGACCGCGGCTGGATGAAGATCGGGCAATTGATGGCCACCAGCGGTTACTTGATGCAGATCCTGATCGCGGTCTCCATGCTTTCTGTAGTTGCAGGAGTGATACCGCGTGCCAGTGCGAGCGCCGCACGCATCATCGAGATCCGCGACACCCAGCCGTCGATCGACCCCGACGGCGGACAGCTCGACGCCGATGGTCTGGCGGCCCTCGGCGTCACCGACCGCGCCCCGCTGATCGAGTTCGACGGTGTCGGCTTCCGGTACGCCGGAGCCGAAGCACCGGCACTCGACGCGATCTCGCTGTCCTTCCGGCCCCAATCGACCACCGGCATCATCGGCGGTACCGCGAGCGGCAAGTCGACGCTGCTGTCGCTGCTGCCCCGGCTCATCGATCCCACCTCGGGCGCCGTTCGCTGGAATGGTGCCGATGCCGCCGATGTCGCACCCGCCGTGCTGCGGTCCCGCATCGCCTACATCTCATCCGGGACGTCGCTGATCACCGGCACCATCGCCGACAATCTGCGCATCGGCAGGGCCGACGCCACCGACGATGAACTGTGGCAGGCACTCGACCTGGCCTCGGCCGGGTTCGTCCGTGAGCGAGACGGCGGCCTGGACGCCAAGGTCAACCCAGGCGGCAGAAACTTCTCCGGCGGTCAGCGCCAGCGGCTCGCGCTCGCCCGGGCGTTGCTGCGCCGCCCCGATGTCTTCGTTCTCGATGAGCCGTTCAGCGCCCTCGACACCGACACCGAGCAGGCGATCATCGGCGCCATCCGCTCGGCCTGCCCCACGTCGTCGATCATCATCGGCACGCAACGGGTCTCGTCGATCCGGCACGCCGACCAGATCGCGGTCATCGACGCGGGCCGGATCGTCGCGGTCGGCACCCATCGCTCGCTGCTGGCCGACTCGACCGTCTACCGCGAACTCGCCGACGCCCAGGCGGTGGCCGGTGTCTGAGAAGACCTCGCCGGACAACTCGACCGGCCTGAGAACCCTCATCTGGCTGCTGGCGCAGATCCGGGTAAGCCGCCCACGCATGGCGGCCGTGTCGGTACTCGCGATTGCGTCCACGATCTGCACCCTGGCCGCCCCTATGGTGCTGGGCCGGGTGACCAACGTCATCGTCGACGGCTCCACCGGGCTGGGCGGCGCGGGCTCGGGGGTGATGGACTGGGATCTGCTGTGGACCCTCGTCGCCGTGGCCGCATCGGTGTACCTGGTCGGCTACGCGTGCTCCCTGTCGCAGGGACTGCTGCTGACGACCACGGTCCAGCAATCGATCGCCCGCCTGCGCGCCAAGGTGTCGGAGCTGATTCCGCGGGTCCCGATCGGTTTCACCGAATCCACCCGGCGCGGCGAGCTGATGGCCAAGGCCACCACTCACATCGACAACGCCACCACGGTACTCGGTCCGGTGTTCGTATCCCTGCCGACCAACCTGCTGACTGCGGTCGTCACCGCTGTCGTGTTGTTCTGGATCTCGCCGCTGCTGGCGGTCATCGTCCTGATTTCCGCTCCGCTCTCGGGTGTCGTCGCGGCGTTCGTGGCCGCCCGGGCCAAGCCGCATCTGCTGAGCCAGTGGAAGGCCACGGCCGCCCTGTCGGGAAGTTTCGAGGAGGAACTGTCCGCGCGGCAGATGATCAGGGCCTACGACGCCGACGACCTGACCCGCGGCCGGTTCACCGCACTCAACGACACACTGTTCGGGTCGATCCGGTCGGCGCAATGGGCGGCCGGCACCCTCTCGCCCGTGTTGATGTTCCTGAACGCGATCGTGTTCCTTCTTCTCGCGGTGGTCGGCGGCATCCAGGTCATCAACGGCCATCTCAGTCTCGGCGCCGCGCAGATCGTGATCGTCTTCGCCACGCAGCTCGCCGGGGCGGTCAAGGAACTGGCGAGCTTCCTGCCTCGCATCCAGTCCGGTGCGGTCTCGGCCGCGCAGGTCCGTGACCTGTTGCTGACGCCCACCGAGACCGACCCTGCCGTCGACGCCACTGAACGCCCGGCCCTGCCCGCCGGTCCGCCGCGGATCGACTTCGACGGCGTCGAGTTCGGCTACGAACCAGGCACGCCGGTCCTACACGAGGTGACCTTCTCCATGCGGCCGGGCACCACCACCGCCATCGTCGGCACCACCGGCTCGGGGAAGACGACGCTCACCAGTCTGTTGCAGTGCTTCTACACACCCGGGTCCGGCAGCATCCGCATCAATGACACCGACGTCACCGAGCTGGGCCGGGCCGGGGTGCGCTCGATGATCGCGGCCGTGGCCCAGGAACCGTGGCTGTTCACCGGCAGCGTCGCCGACAACGTGGCCTACGGTCTCCGGGAAACCGACGGGCAGGACGATGAACGCGAGCTCCGGCTGGCCGAGGCCATCGTCGACAGCCACGTGGGGCAGATCGTGTCGGTGCTTCCCGACGGTCTGGACACCGTGGTCGGGCATGACGGCGGCAATCTGAGCGCCGGTGAACTGCAGCTGGTGACGGTCGCCAGGGCGATCGCGGCCCAACCTCGGATCCTGGTGCTCGATGAGGCGACCAGTTCCGCCGACCCGCGCACCGAGTTGCTGATTCAGCGAGCTTTGCTGAAACTGCGGAGCACGACCACGACGCTGCTGATCACCCACCGCCTCGCCACGGCGGCGCTCGCCGACCAGATTGTTGTCCTGGAGGATGGTCGCGTGGTCGAATGTGGTAGCCATCAGGAGCTGATGGCGGCAGGGGGCAGCTACGCTGAACGTTGCGCACGAGACAGCCAGGCAGATGTCTCGGACGCCGTTTCGCGCCTGCGTGGGCCTCGCCGGGCCAGTTACGACGAAACACCGACACAGGTATTGGGCCGTATCACCACGACGGCCACTTGGGAATAGATGGAGGACTTGTGTTCAACAGGCACATTCGGGGCGGGCGCATCCGGGCCGGGCTGATCGCCTCGGCGGTCACCGCGCTCACTGTGATCGCCTCGTCGGCGACCGGTGTCGCACACGCGGACCCGTCGTCACTGCTGGTCGACGCCGGCTCCAAAACGGACCGGATCACCGACATCATCGTGTACTCCCCCGCGATGAAATCGGATGTTCCGCTCACTGTCATCAAGCCCAAGGACCCGTCCAAGCCGCGCGGTGTGCTCTATCTCCTCAACGGTGCGGGCGGCGGCGAAGATACCGCCAACTGGTTGAACAAGACCGACATCGAAGAGTTCACGGCCAATAAGAACGTGTATGTGGTGGTCCCCAACCGGGGTGCGTTCAGCTACTACACCGACTGGCAGAAGCCCGACCCGCACCTCGGGCTGTACAAGTGGTCGACCTTCCTGGGCAAGGAATTACCCCCGGTCATCGATGCCACTTACAACACCAACGGACGTAACGCGATCGGCGGCATCTCGTCCTCGGCCACCTCGGTGCTCAACCTGTCGATGGAACACAAGGGCCTGTACAAGGCCGTCGGCGCCTACAGCGGATGCGCGCAGACCTCGGACCCCGTCGGGCAGCGGAGTGCGCGGCTGGTGGTGGAAACGCGTGGCAAGGGCGATGCGACCAACATGTGGGGTCCGTACAACGGTCCGGGATGGAAGGCCAACGACCCCGTCCTGCACGCGGCCGGACTCCGGGGCATGCCGCTGTACATCTCCAGCGGTGGTGGAATCCCCGGCAAGTACGACAACCCGCACTACGTCACCAAGACCAAGACACTGGCCGACCAGATCGTGATCGGCGGGGTCCTGGAAGGTGGCTCGATGTACTGCACCCAGAACCTGCTCCGCAGGCTCAAAGAGCTGCGGATCCCCGCGACGGTCGACCTACAGCCGACCGGATCGCATTCCTGGCGCTACTGGCAGGACCAGCTCCACCGCTCGTGGTCGTTCTACGAGCGCCATCTGCGCTGAATCCCCTGCACCGGAGCTCCTCGCCGACACCGTCCGACGAGGGGCTCCGGTCATTTTGCCTGTACACCCGCCGCACCGTGTTGGGCGGTTCGGCACGCTACACCGTGGAAGTCCGTGCCCGGAGTCGTGCTATCGCCGCGGGCATATCGGCCACCTCTTGGCCCAACACCCAAGTGGTCGCGCCACTCGCATCGACATAGCTCCCGGTATCCACACACAGCAATTTCTCGCGATACGCGACAGCCAACTCAGGAACATTCGTCCTGAGCGTCAAGGGGTGGCCGCGCTCCATAGCAACCTCGTACGCGGCGATGGCAAGTGTTCGCAAGATGCCTGAATTGCGTAAGCGCGGTTCGACCACCGCATGGGCGACGTCGATCGCATCAGGGCGGACCGGATGTTGCTCCGCCGTCTTGCGCAGCATCTGGAACCGCCGCGCGATATCAAGGTTCGCTTTCACAAGTTCGGTCAGGAACGACAACTGATCGTCAGTCGTGGTCGGCGCCGGCTGTCCGGGATGATTGAGCACCAACAATCCCACCAGTCGGCCGTCGGTGTCGAATGCCCCTATGCTGCCGCCCTGCCGCACGCATCCGCACTTGCGCTCGGCCGCCCAGCGCAATGCCTCGTCCGACATGGCGTCACCGAAGAGCCAACGGTAGAACGACAGTTCCGCGACCGCGACCGTCACCAGTTCAACGGCCTCCGCAAACTCATCCGGAACCAGCAGACGACAGCGTACGCCGGCGCCGTCCGATCCTGCAATCGCAGACCCGTCTTGCCCGTCGTCAGCTGTCACGATAGCGATGCCTCCATCTCATCTTCAATTGCGCCTTGACCGGTCCTCAGTATTCCACCTCGATCAGCGCCGTAGGCGTGGCAATCGTCCAATCGGTAGTCGTGACCAACCACGTATCCGTGACGGTAAGCGCACGATCAGCTTCGCTAGATGCTGCCTTGATATTCAGTACAGCAATGTGTATCTTCGACACGTGGCTGCCCTGCCGCATCAACCTACTATCACAACGGAGTCATAATATGCCTCAGCGAGATACAGACGCCCTCATCGACGCCGCCGTCGGCCGGGTTATCGACGGAGTCGTCGACGGCCTCATCGGTGCAGTCACCGAGGCCGCCGGAAGCTGACCTTAGCGTCGCTAAATATATACAGCAGACCGGCTTTGGCAGATGCCAGAGCCGGTCTGCTGTTCGTCTTACCCCGCCAGGACAATTGGGCTTTACCACTCAGCCCCCGGAATGTCACCGATTCTGGCTACATTGCGCAATGAATCGGTCCCTAAGAATATACGCGTTTCGCACAGCAGGCGGACCATAACACTTACATAGCTTTGCGTACGAATATCTTCGAGGCCTTGTTTGTTGCTATAGCAGGTACACGAGTTGTTTTGATCGTGCTCCCGATACTCGCCCGCTTTCCTCGGTCCGCGTAGGACGTTGGCTCCACCGCCCGGTTAACGCTGTGCAACATGGCGAGCACATCCGGTGGACATACTGTTGACTGTTCAGTGGACTCCGAACCGTCGCAGCCGGTGTCCGAGCGATAGCAGCCCCGCGACACCTCGCCCGAGCGGCGAGCGGGCTGAACACTCACCGAGGAGTCCCCGTGCCCGGTCCCGACCAGCCCACCACCGTCCTGCCGGCGAAACGACCCAGCGCCCCGGCCCTGCATTCGGTCTCCGACACCCGCATGCGTATCGAGTACCGGACGGTGCACGGCTACCGGCGCGCATTCCGGATCGCCGGCAGCGGGCCTGCTCTGCTGTTGATCCACGGTATCGGCGACAATTCCTCCACCTGGGACGACGTCATCCCGACGCTCGCCCAGCACTACACGGTCATCGCGCCCGACCTGCTGGGGCACGGACTGTCCGACAAGCCGCGCGCCGACTACTCGGTGGCCGCGTTCGCCAACGGCATGCGCGATCTGCTGGTGGTCCTGGGCATTCCCAAGGTCACTGTGGTCGGTCACTCCCTCGGCGGCGGTGTGGCCATGCAGTTCTGCTACCAGTTCCCCCGCTTCGTCGAACGCCTGGTGCTGGTCGCCGCCGGTGGCGTCATGCGCGAGGTCAACCCCGTCCTGCGCCTGGTGACACTGCCCGGAGCCGGTGAGGTGCTCGCGATGCTCCGCATCCCCGGCGTATTGCCCGCGCTGCGATGGGGCATCGACACCCTGGCCGACGTCCCGGGCCTGCCCGGCGTCCCCGCCAACTGGTCGCCGCGCCGGCTCCTGCGAGACCACGACGATCTTCTGCGGGTGGTCGGCGGGCTCGCCGACCCGCACGCGTCGAAGGCGTTCCTGCGTACCCTGCACGCCGTCGTCGACTGGCGCGGCCAGTCGGTCACTATGCTCGACCGCTGCTACCTCACCGAGCGGCTACCGATGATGGTGATGTGGGGTACCGACGACACCGTCATCCCCTACCACCACGCGGTGCTCACCCACACCGCCATCCCGCACTCGGAACTCGTCACCTTCTCCGGCTCCGGTCACTTCCCGTTCCACGACGACCCCGAACGCTTCACCCGCACCCTCATCGACTTCATCGAGCACTCCACGCCACTGGACTTCGATCCGCTCATGTGGCGCGAGCTGATGAGTTCGGGCGGTGCACAGCGCGCCGACCTCGAGGGTGACGAGGAGACCATCGACGAGGTGCTCGAGGCACTTGAGGACGAACGCAGCGCCACCTGACCACCAGCACCGCGTCGGCGACACCTGTAGTCCTTGTACAAGTAGTCACCTATAGGGCACCCTAAGTGACAAGGATAACAATCCGACAACAACTCAATATAGGCATTTACCTCTCCACCATCCCAGACAGTCGAGCGCTATATTCAGAAGCGCAGGTCCAATTCAGTCACCCCCTCATGAACGGAGATCTCGATGAACCGCCCACAGAAAGACGATCCCCCCGTACTCACCTTCGACCAGTTCCTTTCGTTCCTCAGCGCCCTCGGCGGCTTTGCAAACGGGAGCTGACCCACCGAGAGCCGAAGACCGCCCTAGCCGGGTTAGCTTCACAGAGAACCGGATTCGCGTTCGCGAGTCCGGTTCTCTGCTTTCTCGTACACGTTCTCGCAGTTCATGGACCATGCCGTCACGAAACATTAGATGAGCTAATTAAATGACCGGATTCCTACGGTTGAGATAGATTTCAACCATTTGGACGACATCATTTAAAGCGACGTACGAGTATAAGGGTCCCGCAAGAGTCCAAGTCTTTTCACACTGAAGAGTGATGGGGAGACCCTCGATGAGGTGCCCAAAGTATTCGAAGACGAACGCCGCGCCACCCGAGTCAGCCTCCGCAACAACCGCCCGCGGTTCGCACGTCTCGGGTGATCTCATTGCGGGCGGCCAATTCGTCGTCGGCCGGATAGTCGACGCCGACCAGGCACAGTCCGCGTGCTTCGGCCACCGGAACCTGCTGGTTGCGTTCGGTGGCAGCGAGAAGTCCGCGACACCAATCGATGTCACGACGACCGTCGCCGACGCTCGCCACAGCACCGACCAGCGAACGCACCATCGACCAGCAGAACGCATCGGCGCTCACCGACCCGATCAGCACACCGTCGTCGCCGCTGCGCCACGAAAAGCGTTGTAGGTCACGGATGGTCGTAGCGCCCTCACGACGCCGGCAGAACGCGGCGAAGTCGTTGAGCCCCAGCAAGGTGTGCGACGCCGCGTTCATCGCGTCAACGTCCAGGGGGCGGCGCCAGGCGGCGGTGGTACGAGCGACCACCGGCTCGGCACCCCAGCGGGCATCGGTGAGCCGGTACTCGTAGTGGCGCCGCAGCGCCGAGAACCGGGCATCGAAATCGGTGCTCACCCTGGATACGGCCTTGACCCGCACATCGTAGGGCAGCATCTTGCCCAACCGTCCCACGAGCGCCGACGGATCACCCGAGATACTGCGGGTGTCGAGCGCGGATTCGGGGATATCGGTATGGCACACCTGCCCGGTGGCGTGCACGCCCGCGTCGGTGCGGCCGGCGACGGTCAGCCGAACCGGCACGCGCAGGACCGTCGCCAAGGTGTCTTCGAGGACCGCACACACGGTCCGCTGATCGGTCTGCCGCGCCCAGCCCGCGAAGTCCGTGCCGTCGTAACCCACATCGAGCCGCAGACGGACGAACCCGCCGCCACCTGATGAGGTGACGGCGGGTTCGTGGGCAGTGTTGCTGCTCAGTCTTCCGACTCCTGCTGGCTCGGCGGCAGCGAGTAGCCCGCGGCCTCCGCGTCGGCGTCGGTGGCGAACCAGATCTCGGCGATCGTCGAATCGTAGAACCGAGTGCCGGGGCGATGGTAGAGCTTGGAGCTCTCGTTGCCCTTGATCGGGAAACCTTCCGGCTGCGAATCGTCCTCGAGCGGGGCGTGCGAACCGGAGTTCGCGGGCGCATCGGAGGTGTCGAGCAGACCCACCGGAGCGGCGGTCTCGGTCTCAGCTTCGGTGTCTGCCGCTTCGGCGGTCTCGACAACCTCGACCGCGGGAGCCTCGGCGGCCTTCTTGGCCTCGGCTGCCTTCGATGCGGCCGCCCGGTTGGCGCGGCTGGCCTCGGTGGACACGGTCTCACCGGTCACCAGTTCGATCACTGCCATGGGAGCGTTGTCGCCCTTGCGGTTGATCGTCTTGATGATGCGGGTGTAACCACCGTTGCGGTCGGCGAACGACGGACCGATCTCCTCGAACAGCACGTGCACGATGTCCTTGTCACGGATGACCTTGAGGACCTCGCGCCGGTTGGCGAGCTTGCCGTGCTTGGCGTGGGTGATCAGCTTCTCGGCGTACGGACGCAGCCGCTTGGCCTTGGCTTCGGTGGTGGTGATGCGGCCGTGCTCGAAGAGAGCCGTGGCGAGATTCGCCAGGATCGCCTTCTGATGGCTCGCCGACCCGCCGAGGCGGGCACCCTTTGTGGGCTTGGGCATTGCAATCTCCTAGAAGAGACGACTCTCGATCTTCGACGACCGCGAGTCACGGGTTCTGATGGTGAGCTACAGCTCAGAGCTGTCGGCTACAGCTGTTCGGTCTCTGCGAAATCCTCGCCGCCGTCGTCGCTGAACGTGGCGTCGTCCGACCAGGTGCCGGTGGCCGGGTCGTAGCCGGCGACCTGCGACGGGTCGAAGCTGGCCGGGCTGTCCTTGAGCGACAGACCGAGCGTGTGCAGCTTGACCTTCACCTCGTCGATCGACTTCTGCCCGAAGTTGCGGATGTCGAGCAGATCGGACTCGGTGCGGGCAACCAGCTCGCCGACGGTGTGCACACCTTCGCGCTTGAGGCAGTTGTACGACCGGACGGTCAGCTCGAGTTCCTCGATCGGCAGGCTGAACGACTGGATGTGATCTGCCTCGGCCGGCGACGGCCCGATCTCGATGCCCTCGGCCTCCACGTTGAGCTCGCGGGCCAGCCCGAACAGCTCGACGAGGGTCTTGCCCGCCGACGCCAGCGCATCGCGCGCGCTGATCGAGTTCTTGGTCTCGACGTCGAGCACGAGCCGATCGAAGTCGGTGCGCTGCTCGACACGGGTGGCCTCGACCTTGTAGGTGACCTTCAGCACCGGCGAGTAGATCGAGTCAACCGGGATGCGGCCGATCTCGGCACCCGACGCCTTGTTCTGCACCGCGGGCACATAGCCGCGGCCACGCTCGACCACAAGCTCGATCTCGAGCTTGCCCTTGTCGTTGAGGGTGGCGATGTGCAGATCGGGGTTGTGCACGGTGACACCGGCCGGGGGCACGATGTCGGCGCCGGTCACGGTGCCCGGCCCCTGCTTGCGCACGTACATGGTGACCGGCTCGTCCTCCTCGGAGCTGACCACGAGGCCCTTGAGGTTCAGGATGATGTCGGTGACATCCTCCTTCACACCGGGGACGGTGGTGAACTCGTGCAGGACACCGTCGATGCGGATGCTGGTGATGGCGGCACCGGGGATCGACGAGAGCAGGGTACGGCGCAGCGAGTTGCCGAGGGTGTAGCCGAAGCCGGGTTCGAGCGGTTCGATGAAGAACTTCGACCGGTTGTCGGCCACGATCTCCTCGGTGAGGGCAGGTCGCTGTGAGATGAGCATTGAGTGGATTTCTCCTTGTGAAGCCCGCTATATGACTTCGTAGAAGGTTGACCGAACAGCGTGTGCTGTAAGGCTGTAGCTGTCTGAGGACTACTTGGAGTAGAACTCGACGATGAGCTGCTCGGTGATCGGGATATCGATCTGCGCGCGCTCGGGAACGTTGTGCACCAGGATCCGCAGCGTCGACGGAACCACCTGCAGCCAGCCCGGAACCGGACGATCGCCGACGAGCTCCTTGGCGATCTGGAACGGGGTGGTGGCCAGCGACTTCGGCCGGACGTCGACGATGTCGTACTGGCTGACGCGGTAGCTGGGCACGTCGACCTTCACACCGTTGACGGTGAAGTGGCCGTGGCTGACCAGCTGGCGGGCCTGACGACGGGTCCGGGCGATGCCTGCGCGGTACACGACGTTGTCCAGTCGGGTCTCGAGGATGCGCAGCAGCTCGTCACCGGTCTTGCCGGAGCGACGGTTGGCTTCCTCGTAGTACTTGCGGAACTGCTTTTCCAGGATGCCGTAGGTGAAGCGGGCCTTCTGCTTCTCCTGCAGCTGAAGCAGGTATTCGCTCTCCTTGATCCGCGCGCGGCCGTGCTGGCCGGGCGGGTAGGGGCGACGTTCGAACGCCTGATCTCCGCCGATGAGATCGACACGGAGACGACGAGACTTCTTGGTGGCGGGGCCGGTATAACGAGCCATTGTTCTCTAGTTCCTTTCCCGCTTAGACCCGGCGCCGCTTGGGCGGGCGGCAGCCGTTGTGCGGCTGCGGGGTGACATCGGAGATGGTGCCGACTTCGAGGCCGGCGGCCTGCAGCGACCGGATGGCGGTCTCGCGACCCGAACCCGGTCCCTTGACGAACACGTCGACCTTCTTGACGCCGTGCTCCTGCGCCTTGCGGGCGGCGTTCTCGGCGGCGAGCTGCGCGGCGAACGGGGTGCTCTTACGCGAACCCTTGAAGCCGACGTGACCCGACGACGCCCAGCTGATCACGTTGCCGTTGGGGTCGGTGATCGAGACGATGGTGTTGTTGAACGTCGACTTGATGTGTGCGTTGCCGTGCGGGACGTTCTTCTTATCGCGACGGCGTGTGCCCTTCTTGGGGCCTGCAGCGCGTGACTTCGGAGGCATTACTTCTTCTTCCCGGCGATGGTCTTCTTCGGGCCCTTACGAGTGCGGGCATTGGTCTTGGTGCGCTGTCCGCGGACCGGCAGACCACGACGGTGGCGCAGACCCTGGTAGCAGCCGATCTCGATCTTGCGACGGATGTCGGCCTGGACCTCGCGGCGCAGGTCACCCTCGACCTTCACCGAGGCCTCGATGTACTCGCGGAGCTTCGAGATGTCCGCGTCGGTCAGATCCTTGGCGCGCAGGTCGGCGCTGAGGCCGGTGGCTGCGAGGATCTCCTTGGAGGTGGTACGACCAACTCCGTAGATGTATGTGAGTGCGATCTCCAGCCGCTTTTCGCGGGGAAGATCAACACCAGCAACACGTGCCATGTGGCGTGATTCCTTTACTTGTCAGAGGTCTGCTCCCAGTCCGTCCCGCCTGTGCGGACACCGTGTTGTGTCCGTATCGGGCCCCGGCCTCTGAACCGGAGGTGGGCGACGGCCCGTATACCGCCGCTGGTGCTGGGAGGGCTTCACAAAAGTCTGTTCAGCTCTCGTCTTGCGTATTCAGTTGTTGTTCTCAAGCGACCACGAGTGGTGCTGTGATCAGCCCTGACGCTGCTTGTGGCGCAGGTTGTCGCAGATCACCATGACCCGGCCGTTGCGGCGGATCACTTTGCACTTCTCGCAGATCGGCTTGACGCTCGGCTGAACCTTCACGTCTGGAGCTCCTGTGCTGATCGGTGGGTTTACTTGTACCGGTAAACGATTCGGCCACGTCCGAGGTCGTAGGGCGAAAGCTCAACGACCACCCGATCCTCCGGCAGGATGCGGATGTAGTGCTGCCGCATCTTGCCGCTGATGTGGGCGAGGACCTTGTGTCCGTTCTCCAGCTCAATGCGGAACATCGCATTGGGCAGAGGCTCGACAACACGTCCCTCGACCTCGATGGCCCCGTCTTTCTTCGCCATATCCTCCGCGATCCTGGCCTGCGATTGCCCGCAAGCCCGGTTGAATCCTTGTCTATCCGTTACGGTGATGACACTCCGTCACCGGAGGTCATCGTGGTGCACTCCCCGGGCCCTACGCGATCGCCGGAGCAATGACACGCAAAAAACGGGCACGCGACGCGCACCGACGTTCCATGCTACGCCTCCCTGGCAACCAGTCCAAATGCACCGATCCAGGCACGTCGGCAGTGGCAGGCGTCGGACGATTGCCACTGCATCCGCCGGTTGACGGCATCGGCGGCACACCACGGTCGTCACCTGGCAGACTTGGCGCATGCAGCAGTTTCTGGTGCGCACCGCACTGACCGCGTTCACCCTGTGGATCGCCACGTTGATCGTGCCCGGCATCGACTTCATCGGCGGCGACCAGACGTGGGAGAAGATCGGGATCGCCGCGTTCGTGGCGATTATCTTCGGCCTGGTCAACGCGGTGATCAAACCCGTCGTGCAGTTGTTCGCGATCCCGCTGTACATCCTCACCATCGGCCTGATCCACATCGCTATCAACGCGCTGATGCTCGAACTCACGGCCTGGATCACCCGCAACACCACGCACTGGGGCCTGGAGGTGGAGTCCTTCTTCTGGGCCGCGATCCTCGGTGCCATCGTCGTCTCGATCGTCGGTTGGATCCTCGACATCACACTCAAGGAAGACCCGTGGCGCTGAGCCGACCGATGACAGCGATCTGTCCGGAACTCAGGAGCCAGGCCCGTGGCACCTGAGTTCCGGATTGTTGTGTCCGCATCTGCCGAAGGAGCCTCATGACCACGCGTCGCCGTGCCCTCGTTCTGCTTCCGCTTCTGACCGCGGGACTGCTCGCCGGATGTGGCGACGACGGTCCGAGCGGTGGCGAGCCGCGCAAGGTCACGGTCATCGGTACCGGTGAGGCCACCGGCGTCCCCGACACAGTGACCGCTGTGGTCGGCGTCGAAGCCGAAGGTGACGACGTGTCGACGGCGCTGAACGAGGCCAACACCAAGATCAAGGCCGTCACCGACGCCGTCGTCAAAGCCGGCGTCAAGAAGGAGGACGTGCAGACCCAGCAGGTGTCGCTGTCCCCGCGCTACACCCGCCCCGACCCCGGCCAGGCGTCGGGGATCGGCGGTTACACCGCCACCAACACACTCACCATCAAGGTCCGCGACGTCGGCGCGGCCTCGAACGCGCTCACCGCGGCGGTCAATGCCGGTGGCAACAACACCCGCATCAACAGCGTCGGCCTGTCCATCGACGACGACGCCGATCTCCTCAAGCAGGCCCGTACCCGTGCCTTCACCGATGCCCGCACCCGGGCGCAGCAGTACGCATCGCTGGCCAAGGACGATCTCGGTCCGGTGCTGTCCATCGACGAGCAGGTCAGCAGTGCGTCGCCCAAGACGTACGCCCGCGAGAGCGCGGGCGACGCATCGGTGCCCATCTCCCCCGGCGAGCAGACGCTCACCTTCACCGTCACGGTGTCGTTCTCCCTCAAGTAGTTCTGCTTTGCAGTGAGTTAAGAAATATCTGCTGCGACAACCGCTTTGCACGTTCACCCGCGTCGGTGTGACTAATCATCACACCGAATCAAACCATTGGGCACGGCTTCCCGAATTGGCACCCTTGCGCGAGCAACCAATCGACGGAACCCCGCTGTTCCATGACTTCGAAGCGAGTACGTGCCGTGCGCAAGAGCCGGAAAACCCTGTCCGCCGGCCGGTGGGTCCTGACCACACTGGTCGCGATCATCGCGTTGATCCTGACCGCCTGCGGATCCTCCGACGACGGCGAGGTCGATCTCAGCAAAGAACTGCCCACCGAGATCCCCGCCGGAACCAAGATCGTCTGGGCCGATCAGCAGAACAAGTACCAAACCCTGTTGGCCGCATCGGGTCTGGACAAGGACCTCCCCTACAAGCTGGAGTACGCGAACTTCACCGGCGGTCCGGCGGTCCTGGAGGCATTCCGCGCCGGCACCGCCGACGTCGCCGGTGTGGGCGATGTGCCGCCGATACATGCGCAGCTCACCGACCAGAAGGTACCGATCATCCTGGCGCTGCAGACCGGCGTCGACACGTATTCGCTTGCCACCGCACCGAAGTCAAAGGTGCCGACCGCCGCCGACCTGCGCGGCAAGAAGATCGCTTACGCCGAGGGCACGGCCCAGCAGGCCGCGGTGCTACGGGCCATCGACAACGCCGGGCTCAAGGTCAGCGACGTGACGCTGGTCAAACTCAAACTCGCGGAATTCTCCGATGCACTCGGCGCCAATCAAGTGGACATCGCTCCGCTCAATGAGCCCCGGCTGACCCGCTACCTGCGTGACTTCGGACGCGACGGTGCGTCGTTCGTCGATCCCAAGAGCGTCGGCCAGATCAGCGAGGGCCTGTCCTATATCTACGCGCGCGGCGAATCCCTCACCGACACAGCCAAATCCGCCGCACTGCGCCACCTCGAGGGCGTCATCATCAAGGCGTATGACTGGGCCAACAAGAATCCCGCGGCCTGGATCGACGCCTACTATGTCAAGAATCAGAACGTCACCGCCGACGACGGCTGGCGCATCCTGCGCAGCACCGGAACCACCGGTTTCCCCAAACTCGATGACGCCCTGATCGCCCGTCAGCAGGGCACCATCGACGTGCTCGACAAGGCCGGTCAGCTGCCGAAGAAGGTCAAGGCGTCCGACGATTTCGACCTCCGCTTCGCTCCCGTCATCGAGCAGGCCGTATCCGAGACCGGCATCAGCCGCGGATCGGAGAAGATCCAGTGACCACCGCGGCACCGTCGAGGAGACTCGGCAGGCATGCGGCACCGGTGACGACGCCGCAGGTCCGGACCGAATCGTCGGCCGGCTACCCACATCTCGAACACCGTGGCACCGCACCGCGGCGCAGGCTCGGCCCCGGAAAGCCGATTCCCGGCGGCTGGCTGCTAGGACCGGCTGTGCTGGTGTCGATCTGGTTCCTCGGATCGGCCACCGGGTTCATCGATGAACGCACTCTGCCCGCCCCGTGGGTGATCGGGTCGACGGCCGCAGATCTGTGGTCCGACGGACGGTTGCCCGAAAACATCCTGGCCTCACTGAGACTCGCGAGCATCTCGCTGGTGATCGGTGTGGTCGCCGGCCTGGTGATGGCGCTGGCCGCCGGCCTGAGCCGACTCGGTGAGGCGCTGCTCGACGGCCCGGTGCAGATCAAACGCGCGATCCCCACCCTGGCCATCATCCCGCTGGCGATCATGTGGTTCGGCATCGGCGACACGATGAAGATCACCATCATCGCGCTGGCGGTGCTGATCCCGATCTACATCAACACCCACGCCCAGCTGCGGGGTGTCGACCTGCGGCACGTCGAACTCGCTCAGACGGTTGGGCTTTCGCGTCTGGAGTTCATCCGGCGGGTCGCTCTGCCCGGCGCAATTCCCGGCTTCTTCACCGGACTGCGGCTGGCGGTCACCACATCCTGGCTGGCCCTGGTCGTGGTGGAACAGATCAACGCCACCAAGGGCATCGGCTATCTGATGGATCAGGCCCGTACCTACGGGCAACTCGACATCGTCGTCGTCGGGCTCGTCGTGTACGGCGTGTTCGGACTTCTCAGCGACACCCTGGTACGTCTCATCGAACGGAGGGCACTGGTATGGCGCCGGTCATTGGGCAGCTGATCGATTCACCTGAGCTGCAACAGAAATCATCGTCTGCCGAGCCGGTTCTGGTGGCCGACAAGCTCACCCGCCGGTTCGGCGACCGCACGGTCCTCGACGGCATCGACCTGACCATCGGGCGCGGCGAGTTCGTGGCGTTGCTCGGGCGCAGCGGCAGTGGCAAGTCCACGCTGCTACGTGCGGTCGCCGGACTCGACGTCGGCGTCGATGGCACCGGCGATCTGTTCGTCGCCCGCAATTCGTCTGTGGTGTTTCAGGATTCGCGCCTGCTCCCGTGGTCGCGGGTGCTGCCCAACGTCACCCTGGGTCTGTCCGGTCGTGACGCCGCAGAGGCCGGCCGCACCGCGCTCGCCGACGTCGGACTCGCAGGCCGCGAACGGGCCTGGCCCACCGAACTCTCCGGTGGCGAACAGCAACGTGTGGCGCTGGCCAGATCGCTTGTGCGCCAGCCCGAGTTGCTGCTTGCCGACGAGCCGTTCGGAGCGCTCGACGCCCTCACCCGCATCCGCATGCACGGCCTGCTGCGCGAGCTGTGCAGCAAGTACCGGCCCGGCGTGCTGCTGGTCACCCACGACGTCGACGAGGCGATCACCCTCGCCGACCGGGTCCTCGTCCTGGACAACGGCCGCTTCGTCGCCGACCGCAGCCTCGATTCCCTCGGCCCCCGACGCTCCCTGCGCGACCCGGAGTTCGTCGCCCACCGCGAGGCCCTCCTGGCCGCCCTCGGCGTCGACGTCGCAGCGCATTGAGTAACCAGCGATAGGTCACCGGACCCTTCGAGACGCGGTCGGCTCGCAAGCTCGCGCGACAGCTCCTCAGGGATCAAGAATCTCACCGCGCCCAAAAGACACAAGACACACCTTGACCCCGAGGCCCACGCAACAAAGACACAACCACGCACCTTGATCCCTGAGGCCGACGCGACGAAGGAGCAAGGGACGCGTTGGGTCCGGCGACCTTTCGACACCTGACGCATCCACCCCAGAACAGAAGGAACACACCCATGTCCACCCGACAACTCCATCTGAACGCCTTCATCTACCCCGCCGGCCACCACGAGGCCGCGTGGCGGCACCCGCGCAGCCAACCGCACCGTGTCTTCGACGCCGACTACTACCAGGAAATCGGAAAGGCAGCCGAGGCAGCACTTTTCGACGCCGTATTCTTCGCCGACGGCCCGGCCCTGCGCAGCGAGGCCGCCTACAGCACCGCCGGCCGCCTCGAACCGATCACCGTTCTCGGCGCGATCGCCGCGGCCACCGAACGCATCGGGCTGATCGCCACCGCCTCCACCACCTACTACGAGCCATACAACCTGGCGCGCCTGTTCTCGACCCTGGACTTCATTTCCAAGGGCCGGGCGGGCTGGAACATCGTCACCACCTCCACCGATGCCGCGGCCGAAAACTTCGGTCTCACTGCACATCCCGACCCGGTGTCCCGTTACAAGCGGGCGGCCGAGTTCGTCGACACCGCCACCCGGTTGTGGGATTCGTGGGAGGACGATGCCGTTCTCCTGGATCGCGACAACGGCCGCTATGCCGACACCGGCAAGATCCACCGAGCCGAGTTCGTCGGCGAACACCTCACCGTCCG
This sequence comes from Gordonia sp. (in: high G+C Gram-positive bacteria), assembly GCF_020438995.1. Taxonomy (GTDB): domain Bacteria; phylum Actinomycetota; class Actinomycetes; order Mycobacteriales; family Mycobacteriaceae; genus Gordonia. The sequence goes on along the minus strand of NZ_JAGQTN010000275.1, from coordinate 33,903 downwards.
TGGCGCTTTCAACGCGCCACGCTCTCCGCAGGGTTATCCGGTGTTGGTGCAGGCGGGCGCATCCAACGACGGCCGTGCCTTCGCCGCCCGCTACGCCGAGGCCATCTTCACCGCACACCAGTCGCTGTCCAACGCGCAGGCCTTCTACTCAGACATCAAGGCACAGGCAAAGGCATTGGGCCGCAATCCCGATCACATCAAGATCCTGCCCGGCCTGAGCCCCTTCATCGGCGACACCGAAACCGCGGCAAAGGAACTCGAGAACGAGTTCAACGAACTCACCGTACCCGCCTACGGTCTCAACCAGATTCGCGGCCTCGCCGACGTCGACCTGTCGGCCCTGGACCTCGACGCACCGGTCCCCCTCGACGCCTTCGGCGAGGCCGGCAACGTCACCGACAACAAGCGCAGCCGCAAACAGGTGGTCGCCGAGATCGTCGCCAAGGAACGCCCGACGGTCCGCAGGCTCCTGCACCGACTGGCCGGGGCGCGCGGCCACCGCGTATTCGCCGGCACCCCGGAGCAGATCGCCGACACCATCGAAGAATGGTTCACCCAGGGCGCGGCCGACGGTTTCAACGTGATGCCGCCCTACTATCCGGGTGGGCTCACGGACTTCACCGAGCACGTAGTCCCGATCCTGCAGCGCCGCGGCCTGTTCCGCACCGAATACACCGGCACGACGCTGCGCGATCATCTCGGTCTGCCCCGGCCGGAGAACCAGTTCGCGGTCCGGCAGGCGTCAGCGCAGAACGCCAGTTGATCGGCACCGACCACGCCGGTTCCCAGACCCTGACCGTTCATTGCCGTCCACCGCGCGCACGGCCGCGTAGCGGGACTGGCATGCTGGATCGATGCGAGCAGTCGTCCAGCGAGTCAGCCAGGCAAGCGTCACCGTCGACGGCGAAGTGGTCGGAGCCCTGGACATAGGCGCCGACGAACACGGCCTCGTCGTGCTCGTCGGCGTCACCCATGACGACACCGCCGATGATGCCGCGAAGCTGGCCGACAAGATCTGGCGGCTACGTATTCTGCCCGGGCCGGATCGGGAACTGTCCGCGGCCGACGTCGGTGCGCCGATCCTGGTGATCAGCCAGTTCACCCTGTACGCGAACACCGCCAAGGGCCGACGCCCGTCGTGGAACGCCGCCGCCCCCGGACCGATCGCCGAACCCCTCGTCGACGCCGTCGTCGACGCGCTACGGTCGTTCGGGGCCACTGTCGCCACCGGACGCTTCGGCGCCCACATGCACGTGTCGCTGGTCAACGACGGCCCGGTCACCCTCATCCTGGACACCGATCCGCGCTGATACGGCGCTAGCGTAAACCCATGGGCCGTATCACCACCCGACGCCGCGTCACCCGCATCCGGGGTGACGGGCATACCGTGGCGCGCCCCGACACCCTCGCGGTGGAGGAACCACTGGAAATCCGGGTCGGCGGCAAGTCGTTGGTGGTGACAATGCGCACCCCGGGCAACGACGTCGAGCTCGCCGCCGGTTTCCTCGTCTCCGAGGGCGTGCTGACCGGAGCCGACGATCTGGTCACGGCCCGCTACTGTGCCGGAACCGGCGCCGACGGCGCCAACACCTACAACGTCCTCGACATCGTCCTCGCCGCGCACGTGGCTCCCCCCGCCCCCGAACTGGCCCGGAGTTTCACCACCACCAGCGCTTGCGGGGTGTGCGGCAAGGACAGCATCGACGCGATCGCGATCCGGTCGTCGTTCGGTGTCGCCGACGACCCACTGACCATCTCCGTCGCTGCTCTCCTGGAGTTCCCCGCCCGGCTACGCGATCACCAGAGCGTCTTCGACAAGACCGGCGGCCTGCACGCGGCGGCCCTGTTCGACGGCCGCACCGGCGAACTCGTCGTCGTCCGCGAGGATGTGGGTCGGCACAATGCCGTCGACAAGGTGATCGGCTGGGCCCTCACCCAGGGGCTACTGCCGCTGCGCGGTCACATCCTGCAGGTATCCGGGCGGGCGAGTTTCGAACTGGTACAGAAAGCGGTGATGGCAGGAATCCCGATGCTGTCGGCGGTATCCGCCCCATCGTCGCTGGCCGCCGATCTCGCCGACGACTCCGGCCTCACCCTCCTGGGCTTCGTCCGCGGCGACTCCCTCGTCGCCTACACCCGCCCCGACAGACTGTCCGCGAACAACGTTGAGAGCCTCACGTCGCCGGACCCTTCGTGACGAGTCGGCTCGCAAGCTCGCGCGACCCTCCTCAGGGATCAAGATGCCCGGCCGCGACGAACAAACGACCACCTATCCCGACACCAAGGCAACCAAACCTCTTCAACCCCGACACCAAAACAACCAAACCTCTTGATCCCTGAGGCTGAAGCGACGAAGGAGCGAAGGTCACGAAGGGTCCGGTGACAATCCGCGCATGACCGGACCACCGCGAAACGAAGCGCCTACGGCCGCGTGGTGAGAATCCGCGGCCCGTCCCCGGTCACGACAACCGTGTGCTCCCAGTGCGCCGCCCGCGACCCGTCGTCGGTGACGACGGTCCAATCATCGCCGAGTACCGACGTTTCGGTGGTCCCCAACGTGAGCATCGGTTCGATAGCGAGGGTGGAGCCGATCACCAGCAACGGCCCACGATTGGGTTTGCCCTCGTTCGCCAGGAATGGGTCCAGGTGCATTTCGCGGCCGATGCCGTGCCCGCCGTACCCGGAGACGATGCCGAACCCGCGGCCGAACTTCACCTCGGCCGCACGAGTGGCCTTCTCCAAAGCGTGGGAGATGTCGGTGAGCCGGGCACCATCGACCATCGCCGCGATTCCGGCGTCGAGCGTGAGCCGGGTGGCCTCGCTCAGATCCGAATCGGCCTGCGAGATCTCACCGATACCGAAGGTCCAGGCCGAGTCGCCGTGCCAGCCGTCGAGGATGGCGCCGCAGTCGATGGACACGAGGTCGCCGTCGGCGAGGACGGTGTCCTTGGTGGGGATGCCGTGCACCACCACCTCGTTCACGGAGCTGCAGATGGAGCCGGGAAATCCGTGATAGCCCTTGAAAGACGGGACGGCCCCCGCCTCGCGGATCACCGTTTCGGCGATCTCATCGAGGTCGAGGGTCGACATCCCTGGTGTGGCCGCCTCACGCACCGCGACCAGTGCTGCCCCGACGATCGCACCGGCCGCCGCCATCGCGTCGACTTCGGCGGCGGTGCGAAACGGGACCTTCTTCTTTGTCCTGCGCAACACGGCTCAGTTGTCGCCGAGCGCGCCGAGAATCCGCTGATGCACCTCTTGCACGTCTCCGACGGCGTTGATGGCCATGATGTGCCCGGCGTAGTACTCCAGCAGCGGCGCGGTCTCGGTGGCGTACACCGAGAGGCGGTTGCGGATCACTTCCTCGGTGTCATCGGCGCGGCCACGGGCCAGCATCCGCTCGACCACCACGTCGGCGTCGACCTCGAGCGACAGCACCCCGTTGAGGGTCTCGTCGAGGTTGGTGAGGATCTCGACGAGCGCGTCGGCCTGCCCGGTGGACCGGGGAAAACCGTCGAGCAGGAAGCCCTTGACGGCGTCGGGCTCGGCGAGCCGGGCACGCACCATGTCGACGGTGATCTCCGACGGCACGAGGTTGCCTGCGTCGAGGTACTTCTTGGCCTCGATACCCACCGGAGTGCCCTGCGAGATATTGGCGCGGAACAGATCACCGGTGGAGATGTGCGGGATCCCGAGAGCCTCGCTGAGCAGCTCTGCCTGTGTGCCTTTGCCCGCTCCGGGCGGACCGAGAATAACAAGTCTCACTTGAGGAACCCTTCGTACTTCCGTTGCATCAATTGACTGTTGACCTGCTTCATCGTGTCCAATCCGACACCGACCATGATCAGCACCGCGGTGCCGCCGAAGAAGTTCAGTCCGCTGGCCGAACCGCCACTGCTCATGTCGAGGAAGACGTTGGGCAACACGGCGATGATACCGAGGTAGATCGAACCGGGCAGGGTGATTCGGCTCAGCACATAGCCGAGGTAGTCGGCGGTGGGCTGGCCGGGACGGATACCCGGGATGAATCCGCCGTACTTCTTCATGTCGTCGGCACGCTCTTCGGGGTTGAAGGTGACGGCCACGTAGAAGTACGTGAAGAAGATGATCATCGCGAAGTACAGCAGGATGTGCGACCAGCTGGTCGGATCCGTCAGATAGTCGTTCATGAACTTCTTCCAGCCCGACGTGTCGTTGGACCCGGCGGTGAGCTGGAGGATGAGCTGCGGCAGATACAGCAACGACGACGCGAAGATCACCGGGATGACGCCGGCCTGGTTGACCTTGAGCGGCAGATACGTCGACGATCCGCCGTACATCTTGCGGCCCACCATGCGCTTGGCGTATTGCACCGGGATGCGGCGCTGGCCCTGCTCAACGAACACGACACCGGCGATGATGACGAGGGCGGCCACGCACACGAGCGAGAATGCGAGTGCGCCGCGCTGGTCGAGGATGGCTTTGCCCTCGGAGGGGATGCGGGCGGAGATACCGGCGAAGATCAGCAGCGACATGCCGTTGCCGACGCCGCGCTCGGTGATGAGCTCACCCATCCACATGACGACGCAGGCGCCCGCGGTCATGACGAGCACGACGATCGTCAGCGCGAACACCGACTCGTCGCTGAGCACATCACCCTTGCAGCTGTCGGGCAGGAGCTGGCCGCGCGAGGCCAGGGCGACGATGCCCGTGGACTGCAGCAACGCCAGCGCCACCGTCAGGTAGCGGGTGTACTGCGTCATCTTGGCCTGGCCGGACTGGCCTTCTTTGCGCAGCTGCTCGAAACGGGGGATCACGACGGTCAGCAGCTGCACGATGATGCTGGCGGTGATGTACGGCATGATGCCGATCGCGAACACGGCCAACTGCAGCATGGCGCCGCCGGAGAACATGTTGATCAACGCGTAGACCTGATTGTCTCCGGAGTTGATCTGGTCCATGCACTCGTTCACTACTTTGTAGTTCACGCCCGGGGACGGGATGGTGGCGCCGAGGCGGTACAGGATGACGATGCCGATGACGAAGAGGATCTTCTTCCTCAGGTCCGGCGTCCTGAAGGCCGCGACGAGGGGGGAGAGCACTAAGTTCCTCCTAGTCCGGGGTGGTGTCGGCCGAAATGGCCGGGAACGTCTTGTGAAACTCTAACAGTGAGACCGGATTCGCCTCGTCGGCCACCGTGTGACCAGGGAAAATGCCGGGTTGAGGAGATTTCGGCCCGCACGGGGGCCGCACGCGAACCGCAGCGAGCCGCCGAACGAGAGCGGCGTGTGACGCTGCTCTCGTCCGGCGGCTCGTGGGCGTGTCAGAGCTCGGAGACGCTACCACCGGCGGCGGTGATCTTCTCCTTGGCCGCGCCGGTGAACTTGTTGGCGGTGACGTTGACGGCCACCGACAGGTCGCCGTCGCCGAGCACCTTCACCAGCTTGTTCTTGCGAACGGCGCCGGCGGCGACGAGGTCGTCGACGCCGATGGTGCCGCCCTGCGGGAACAGCCGGGCGATGTCGCCGACGTTCACGACCTGGTACTCGACCCGGTTGCGGTTGGTGAAGCCCTTGAGCTTCGGCAGCCGCATGTGGATCGGCATCTGGCCGCCTTCGAACGCGGCGGGCACGTTCTTGCGGGCCTTGGTGCCCTTGGTGCCGCGACCCGCGGTCTTACCCTTGGATCCCTCACCACGACCCACACGGGTCTTCTCGGTCTTCGCACCCTCTGCGGGGCGAAGATGATGGAGCTTGATGGTCATTTGCTTAAACCTCTTCGACTGTCACGAGGTGGCGCACCACGTTGATCAGGCCGCGGTTCTGCGGGGTGTCCTCGCGGGTGACGGTCTTGCGGATACCCTTCAGACCGAGGGTGCGCAGGCTGTCACGCTGGTTCTTCTTGGTACCGATGGTGCCCTTGACCTGGGTGATCTTCAGTTCTGCCATTGGTCTTACGCTCCCTGGCCGGCCCGGGCGCGGAGCATACCGGCCGGTGCCACATCTTCGATCGGGAGGCCACGACGGGCCGCGACCTCTTCGGGACGCTGCAGCATCTTGAGAGCCGCAACGGTGGCGTGGACGACGTTGATCGCGTTGTCGGAGCCGAGGCTCTTGGCGAGAACATCGTGCACACCGGCGCATTCGAGCACGGCACGCACCGCGCCACCGGCGATCACACCGGTACCGGGGCTGGCCGGGCGAAGCATCACGACACCGGCAGCGGCCTCACCCTGGACGGGGTGGGTCACGGTGCCGCCGATCAGCGGGACGCGGAAGAAGTTCTTGCGAGCCTCTTCGACACCCTTCTGGATCGCGGCCGGAACTTCCTTGGCCTTGCCGTAGCCGACGCCGACGAGGCCCTGGCCGTCGCCCACCACCACGAGTGCGGTGAAGGAGAACCGGCGGCCACCCTTGACGACCTTGGACACGCGGTTGATCGCGACGACGCGCTCAAGCTGGTTGCGGTCCTGGTCGCGATCGCGGCCACCGCGGTCACGACGCTCGCCGCGGCCGCGACGCTCGTTGCTGTTGTTGTTGTCGTTTCCGGCGGGTCCGTTTCCGCCGTCACGCTGACGTCCGGGCATCAGAGGTTCCCTCCGGTCACTGTGGTGTTGCTGGTCGAGATGGTCATCAGAAGCTCAGGCCTCCCTCGCGGGCGGCGTCGGCGAGCGCGGCGATCCGGCCGTGGTAGTCCTTGCCACCACGGTCGAACACGACGGCCTCCACACCGGCTGCCTTGGCGCGGGCGGCGATCAGCTCGCCCACCTTGGCCGCGTGTGCCGACTTGTCGCCGTCCACAGCACGCACGTCGGCCTCGATCGAGGACGCGGCGGCAAGGGTCTTGCCGGCGAGGTCGTCGATGAGCTGCACGTGGATGTGGCGGCTGCTGCGCTTGACGGCCAGACGGGGACGCTCGGCGGTGCCGGCGACCTTCTTACGCAGACGGAAATGGCGGTTCGCGGTCGAGGTACGACGGCGAGTCGAGGCGTCCTTGCCGAGCGGCTTGCGATCGATCTTGGTTTCACTCATGGCTTACTTACCCGTCTTTCCGACCTTGCGACGGATCTGCTCACCCTCGTAGCGAATGCCCTTGCCCTTGTACGGGTCGGGGCGACGCAGGCGGCGGATGACCGCCGAGATCTCGCCGACTTTCTGCTTGTCGATACCCGACACCGAGAACTTGGTGGGCGTCTCGACGGCGAAGGTGATGCCTTCGGGAGCCTCGATCGGCACGGGATGGCTGTAACCGAGCGCGAACTCGAGGTCCTTGCCCTTGGCCTGCACGCGGTAGCCGACACCGAAGATTTCCATCTTGTTGGTGTAGCCCTGGGTGACGCCGATGACGAGGTTGTTCACCAGAGACCGGTTGAGGCCGTGCAGGGCACGGCTGCGGCGCTCGTCGTTGGGTCGGGTCACCACAATGTTGCCGTCTTCCTGAGCGACCGCGATGGGCTCGGTGACGGTGTGGGTGAGCTCGCCCTTGGGGCCCTTCACGGTGATGTTCTGGCCGTCGATCGAGACGGTCACACCGGCGGGGATGGCGATGGGATTCTTACCGATACGTGACATATCTTCTAGCCTCCCTTACCAGACGTAGGCGAGGACTTCGCCGCCCACGCCCTGGTTGGCTGCCTGACGATCGGTGAGCAGACCGGACGACGTGGAGATGATGGCCACGCCGAGGCCGCCCAGGACCTTGGGCAGGTTGGTGGACTTCGCGTACACCCGCAGACCCGGCTTGGAGACGCGGCGCAGACCGGCGATACTGCGTTCACGGCTCGGGCCGTACTTGAGGGAGACGACGAGGCTCTTGCCGACCTCTGCATCTTCGGTGCGGAAGTCTGTGATGTAACCCTCGCGCTTGAGGATCTCGGCGATAGCCACCTTGATCTTCGACGACGGAAGGGTGACCTCGTCGTGGTACGCCGAGTTGGCGTTGCGCAGACGTGTCAAAAAGTCTGCGATCGGGTCAGTCATGGTCATGGTTGACCGTCAACCTTTCTCGTAGTGGTTCCCATACAGCGAGGTGGTGCGAACACTCCCCCGGTGGGCCTTCCACGAAGTGGACAGTTGTGCAGGTTCTCCCCGAGAAGATGCCCTTGGCTTTTCGCCGGCACCGTCTCAGGTATGAAGTTGTGGCTCCCGGGGGCACAGTTCACCCAGGCAACCGGTCTAGTGTAGAGAACCCCGGATCAGAACCCAAATCGCCACCGGTCGGTGCCTGCGGCGACTGGTCCAGCAGCTCGAAACGTGGTTGGCCGGGCTGCCACGGCGGAGGCAATAGGCGACGTCTTCGACTGAAAGCCGCCGGAAACGCCCCGGCGAGGTAGCAACCGAGCAGGTGTTTCGCCAAGCCTGCCATCGAGCGCAGTCCACACAGCCAGTGGCTCGCGCGCGCCGCCCGCCGACACCCGACTCGGCTACGCTGGGTTCGTGACAGCAAACCGCGACGAACTGATCCACCTCATCAACGATTTGCCCGATGACCAGGTGGAAGTCTTGCTGCGAGACGCCCGTCGCCTGTCTGAACCCAGTCGGCGGAGAACGTGGCCGCCGAGATTCGTCGGCATGATCACCGACGGCCCGGTCGACGGCTCGACGCCCGAGTACATCGACTCTGTCCTGGCGCGAGGTTTCGGCACCGACCAATGATCGTCTGCGACACCGGCCCACTGGTAGCGCTGACGAATACGCGTGATGCCCACTACTTCGCTGCGAACGCACTGTTCCGGGACCTGCTCATGGCGGGTGAACGGATACTACTGTCACCGATGGTGTTGGCAGAGACGTGCTACTGGCTGAACGAGCACGGCGGCCCCGAAGTAGAAGCGGCCTTTCTGGACTCGGTTGTGGACGGGACGTTCACTGTCGTCGACCTCACCGAGGCCGACGTCGCGCGCATGGTCGAGCTCGTCCGACGCTTCGCCTCATTCCCACTCGGCGGCACCGACGCCTCAGTGGTCGCAGTAGCCGAGCGGTTCGGCGTCCGCGAGATCGCCACATTCGACCGTCGGCACTTCAGTTCGATGGTCCCGAAGTCCGGCGGCCACTTCACGCTATTGCCAGAGTCGCTGTAGCGGCGGCGAGCGCCTTGACGATCTGCGTCGATGACGGCGTGGCGCGGTGCGGCGCCACCGATCCCGATCGGGCGGGGATCGGCGATCACCCCGATCGTAGTGGGGCCGTTTCTCGCTCCGGTGATCGCTGAAGCTGATGTTGCAGCGTCGAGCCAGGAGCTGGCGATGCTGTCGGTGTCCTGACCGTGCTCCGCGCCCGCGGTATCGACGTTCCCGACGCGGTACGTGAGCGCGTACAGAGCTGTGAAGACCTCGAGCAGCTCGAGACGTGGCTGAGCCGCGCCGCCACGGCGCAGACAATCGGCGACGTCTTCGACTGAAAACGCTGGGAGCGCTGCCCTGAGTCCGCGACCACCGACAGGTCGGCCACCCCGGTGAACCGATCGGCTCCCGGGTACTGCTCCCATGATCGCCTGCGCCAGCTCGAACGACGATCGCCCGGCGGAAATGCGCCGACCACTTCCGTCCTGCTACCCGCCGACATCCGAGCACGCCTCGAAAGCCGGGCGGCAGCCAAAGGCGTGAAACCCGCCGAGATCATGCGCCGGGCACTCGTCAAATATCTCGACCGCCACTCGGCCTGAGCAGGCCCACACACCGGCATCCGCGGCCTTCCAGCAGATGAGGCGTGGAACCCGGCTCACCCTCCGCCCGGAAGCCTGCCAGCAACTCGCAAGAGCTGCCATCCTAAGCATCGTCGACGGCGACGGCTCACCCGGCACACGAGGTGCCCGCTCAGCAGGCGCGCGCAAACACCATCCAGGTCGATCAGCAAGCACCGGCAGCTCCGGATGACCGATCATCCGGTCCCCACACGTGTGCAATAGGCGTCCGCATGCGGAGCCACCCGAACCCTTTGCCGCCCAAAGATGTAGCCCAAAGGGCTGAATATCAGGCCGCTACAGTGTCGGTCGCGATCGGCGGTGACTGCCTGGCCGACATCGCGCAGTTGCGTGCCGATCAGGACGTGTTCGGCCCGGTGGCCTCGGATCCGACGGTATCGAGGCTGGTCACCGCGCTGGCTGCTGATGCCGGGCCCGTTGTGGCGGCGATCAACACCGCCCGCGCGCACGCCGGGCACATGCATGGCAGGCGGCCGGGGACGCTGCCCCAGACGCCGACTGCGATCAGGGTGGGCTGTTGGTGGTGGATCTGGATGCGAGTGTGCTGACCGCGCACTCGGAGAAGGAATCGGCGGCGCCAACCTATAAGCGGGGGTTCGGGTTTCATCCGTTGTGTGCGTTCGTTGATCACGGTCCCAGCGGCACTGGCGAGCCGGTGGCGATGATGCTGCGACCCGGCAACGCCGGAGCCAATACCGCCGCCGACCACATCAGGGTCACCGAACAGGTTCTGACCCAAGTACGCACACCGGCCCAGTCGGTGCTGATCCGTACCGATTCAGCCGGCGGCACCCACGAGTTCCTGAACTACCTCACTGGCCGTGGTCTGGGATATTCGGTGGGTTTCGGACTCTCGCATACCGCCGCGCAGGCGATCGGGCGACTCCTGCCGCAGGTGTGGACCCCGGCCTATGACGCCGACGGGACCGAACGCGACGGGGCGTGGGTGGCTGAACTGACCGGCATGCTGGACTTATCGTCCTGGCCTACCGGTATGCGGGTCATCGTGCGGAAAGAAAGGCCCCATCCCGGTGCGCAGCTGCGGTTCACCGACTCCGACGGACTGCGGCTGACCGCATTCGCCACCAACACCACCACAGGGCAGCTGGCGGCGCTGGAGTTGCGCCACCGCCGCCGGGCCCGATGCGAAGACCGCATCCGCTCGGCCAAGGACTGCGGCCTGCGTAACCTGCCGTTGCACCGATTCGATCAGAACCGTATCTGGTGCGTCATCGTCGAGTTGGCCTGCGAGTTACTCGCTTGGACCCAAATGCTCGCCCTGGCACACAGTCCCGCCCGTAGGTGGGAACCCAAAGCGCTACGGCTACGACTGTTTTCGGTCGCGGCCCGCATCACCTGCCACGCCCGGCGACGCCGCCTCAAACTCGCCGCCGGTGCGCCTCACCTACAACTACTCCTGGACGGAATACACACCCTGACAGCACTTCCCACCCCCGACTGAACTACGGCTCACCGTGACCACCAAGCAGGAAGGGCAACGCCTTTCGGGGCCGTGAACCCCGACGCCACCGACGCTCGGACGCCCCCTCCCGGCCCCGGCCCGGAATTCGGTCCTCAGACCACCACCTCGGCCCACTCAACAGGCAACGGTCGCCTCATGAAATTTCGAGGCTAAACCCCACGAATAGCCCTCGGCACCGCATTTATTGTGATGCCGAGGGCTATTCGTGGGGTTTAGGACAAGTGGGTTTAGGACAATGAGTCGACGATAGTAAGGTGGCGAGCCTATGTGGTGGCAGGAGGCGATCCGAGCAGGGAAGGTGCGCCGTGTGTTCGGTGTCGACCATGGCGACCTGGACGCACTGATGGAGATCGACGCCCCCGACAGTCCGATCGTTGTCGGACTCCGTCCGCCTGAATTTGACACCCATGCACGGACCATCGTCGATCTGATCGCCGGGGAACTTCAGAACGCCGTGCTGAATCTGTACCCGACATGGTTGCCGGGATCCGATCTCACGACTGATCGCAGTTCGCTCGGTGTAGCGGCTGCGGTTGCGCTCGCCCGGCGTATGAGCAAACAGACCGCCGCCTACTCACCGTTCGTGGTTGACCTTGCCCGGTCTGCCGCATCGAACACGCAACCGCGATCCGACTACTCGACCGAGGTCCGATTGTCGGGTCTGGCCGATCTGCTTCGGCGTAGCTACGGTCGCGACGAGATCATCATTGTCGTTACGGCGGACAACGAGGTCACCGACTGTGACGCGGCCATCGGTGCCGCCGCCGAGTGGCTGGCACATGCCGGTCGCCTGACGGTATGGCTCATCGGCCACGAGTTCGACCAGCTGACGCGGATACCGCGCATCGATCTGCATCGCATGCGCCGACCCGCGGACCGGTCCACGCGTGCCACGACTGCGATGCAGCCGGGGACAATCACACTCACCCCTATCGCCGGCCGTCCAGCCGCGAACAGCCCGGCCGAGCAACTCCTCGAACGAGCGCTGACCCACGAGACATGGGCGGACGAGCGGGTATGGAACCGCGGCATCGACGGCCTCGACCTCCTGGCCCAGACCATTCGCGTCGACCTCCAGTGGCGGCATGAAAGAGTGGTCGTGGAGATCGACGGCGCCGACCACCGCGCCGCACCGAAGTATGCGGCGGACCGCCTGCGCGACAACCTTCTTCAGATAGCCGGGCACCTGGTGCTGCGCTACACGAACGAACGGGTCCTCGACGACGTGGGAGCCGTCGTGGCCGAACTCCGCGAAGTGGTGCACACCCGGCGGCGGAAAGCAGACCGTTGACTGGGTAATAGCCCTGATAATAAGGAAAGATCACCCTGTGACCACCGATGCACCGTCGCGCGCCGAACGCACCATCCTCTTCGCCTTGATGGCTCATGCGAAGCCCATCCGCAATCCCGATCTGAGTCAGATCTCTCCGGAGATGAAAAAGGAGCGCCGGGACAGACTCAACGATCTGGGCCTCGTCGAGTCGGTACTGGTCAAACGGACCTACGTGCACACGCTGACCGACGCGGGTTGGGCGTGGTGTGCCGCCGAACTCCACTCACCCACGCCGCCGGGCTCGGGAACAGTCGAGAAAGCACTGGCCGCGGTCCTGCGCGGAATCGGCCGTTACCTGCGTGCGACCGACACGCTCCTGTCGGAGGTCTTCGGCGTCGAAGCATCCCCGGAGCAAACAGAAGCACCTGCTGCGGCGGGCCTCTCTTCGCGCGTGCGCGCAGCGTACGACGCGTTGTGTTCGCACCCCGGCGCCTGGGTGCGAGTCGCCGAATTGCGCGCCGCGCTCAACGATGTAGCCCAAGACGAATTCGATGACACCCTGGTCGCCCTGCAGCGCGAACCGGGTGTCCGCCTCGAGCCCAACGAGCAACAGTCGTCACTCACCGACGATGATCGCGCCGCCGCGGTCCGGGTCGGCAACCAACTCTGCCACCTTTTCGCGATCGAGGGCTGAATGGATACCGGGACCCGCCGCGCACTCGAGTCGATCAGGCTGGATTGGGCGACCACCCGCGACGACATCTGGGCGCCGCAGGCCCCGGTGCATGTCGATGGCCTGCACGACTCGGTCATCGACGAAACGCTGCGGTCGTTCGGCGATGCGCAGGTGAGCGGTGCGGCGAGTCCTCTAGGGGTGGTTATCCAGGGTCCGGCAGGATCGGGCAAGACGCACCTTCTCGGCCAGGTCCGCGAACGCGTGCAATACGCGGGCGGCTACTTCTTTCTCGCCAAGCTCCTCGATGGTGAAAAGTTCTGGGAGTCGATTCTCGTCTGTATCACCGAGGACTTGAATCGGCCGTCGCCGACGCATTCCTCCCAGCTGGTCCAGTTGCTCGACAGACTGGGCAGCGACGCCGGAATGTCCCCCGACGACCTGCGGGCGATTGTCGGTGATGCACCGCTGTCTCCGGACATTCTTGAACGTTTCGTCCGTGCCGTCTACCGCAGACACCCCGTGCATCGCCGACGTTCACAGCACATCCTGCGAGCGCTCGTCCTCATTGCCTCGGAGGACTTCGCTCTCCAAGACCTGGGAACGGCTTTTCTCTTCCTCAACCTTGAGGACCTTGACGAGGCGAAGACCTGGGGTATTCAAGTCAGAAGGCTCGGCTACCAGGAGGTCGTGGAGAACATTTCGCGCATTCTGGCGATAGACAATGCCGCAGTGCTCGCAATCGACCAGCTCGACACCCTCATCGTGACCGATCACCACGGCAATGCAAACCAGAGCACCGTCGACAATATCGCCCACGGATTAATGACGCTGCGCGAAACATTCAGCCGCACAACATCAATCGTGTCGTGCCTGTCGGCGGCCTGGAAAATCCTCGAAGACAATGCTCCTCGTGCGGTCGTCGACCGGTTTCGCAAGCTGCCGCCGCTGCAGCGGCCGACATCCACCGGGTTCGGCCGCTGCCTGCTCACCAAACGATTCACCCGGTTCTACGAGGTGTCAGCCTTCACCCCGCCGTATCCGACGTGGCCGGTCAGCGACGCCGCACTGGATGAATCCGTCGACTACACTCCGCGTGCGCTGATGCAGGCCGCGGATCGGCACATCGGGATGTGCTTGCGGTCAGGAACGCTGACCGAGATGACGTCGCTCCGACAAGAGGAGGTGACCGAACCAGAACCGCTTCACGACGATCCAGGACTCACTGCGCTCGACCGTCGGTTCGACGAACTGATCGCGGTGGCCGATCCGGCGGCCGTGTTGGATCCGACCACGGAGGACACCCGCGTTCCAGAACTGTTGATGGCCGGCCTGGCCGCCTGGGTCGATGCGTTGCCGGCCGGCGCCGAGCGCTACCACTGGGACGACAAGCCGGGTAAGAGCCCTAATCTTCATGCGCGGCTGCGTCGCACCATCGACCCCGAGACCGACGCGCAGCAGTCGTGGTCATTTCGTGCGATCGCCTCGGGAAATGCGATTGCGGCACAGACACGTCTGACGAGGGCCTGTACCGCGGCTGGGATTACCAGCCGACTCAACATCCTGGCGATCCTGCGGCAGACTCCGTGGCCCTCCGGGCCGAAAACCGCGGCACTGGTCAACGAGTTCATCGAGCGAGGCGGCGTCGTTCTCTCATGGTCTGCCGATGACATCCGAATCCTGATCGCGTTGCGGGCGCTGCGCGCCGAGCGAGTCGATCGCTTCGGTGAGTGGGTCACATCCCGGCGACCCGCGTCACGCCTGACGTGGCTCGATGCGCTCCTATCCAGCACTGACTCGAATTCAGAACCGGCCGCCGGTTCACCGTCGGTTGAAGTACAAGGAGCGCAAGCGACGACGCGCCTCGAAACCTCGCAAGTCGGCATTTCCGTGGACCCCACGCCCTTGCCGGCTCCTCGACCTGCGCGGACACCGACGCGGTCGAATCGCTTCGTCCTGGGGTCGGTGGTCGGCGCCCTGACCTCGCGTGAGGTCAGTGTCGAGTTGGAGGCGCTGCGCAAGCACACGGTCATTTTTGCCGGATCGGGTTCAGGAAAAACGGTTCTCATCCGGCGGATCATCGAGGAATGTGCCCTGCGCGGCGTGTCGTCGATCGTCCTCGATGTCAACAACGACCTCGCCCGCCTCGGACAGCCATGGCCGCAGGGTTCACGCGAGTGGCCGAACGCCGAGGACGCGGCGACCGCTCGTGACTACATCGCGAACACCGATGTAGCCGTGTTCACCCCGGGAAAGATGTCAGGACGGCCGCTGAGCTTCCAGATGCTTCCGGATTTCACCGGGGTGGTCAACGACCCGGACGAGTTCGGTGCCGCGGTGGCCTCGGCATTGGGCGCGCTGGCACCGCGAGCCCTCGCGATCGGCAAGTCGGCCAAACACAAGCGGCTGCTCGCGACCCTCAAACAGGCCATCGAACATTTCGGCCGCACCGGTGGCGGCACCATCGACACTCTCGTGGATCTGCTCGCCGATCTCCCGGACACGCTGTGCGAATTCTCCGACAGCCCCAAGCTCGGGCGGGAACTCTCGGACAATCTGCGATCCGATCTGATCACCGACCACGTGTACAGCAACGACCCGGTCAATCCGTCGGTCCTGCTGACACCGCCGGCGGGCTACCGCGCGAGGGTTTCGGTGATCAACCTGTCGGGTTTGCCTGATACGAACAAGCGCAACAACTTCATCGCCCAGTTACAAATGGCACTTTTTGCCTGGATCAAGAAGCACCCCGCGGGCAACAAACCGCTCGGCGCAGTACTCGTGATGGACGAGGCCCAGAACTTCGCCCCCTCGGAGCGCACGACGACATGCACCGAAAGCACACTCGCGCTCGCCGCACAGGCGCGAAAGTACGGCCTGGGCCTCGTCTTCGCGACACAAGCCCCAAAAGGTTTGCATTCCAAGATCGCCGGAAACGCGTCGAACCAATTCCTCGGCCGGTTCCAATCACCGGTCCACATCAGTGCGGCCAAGGAACTCGCCGCGGCCAAGAGTTCCGACGTTTCGGACATCGGCCGCCTACAAACAGGCATCTACTACGCGGCGGTCGACGGTGGTTCCTTCGCGAAGATCCAAACCCCTCTGTGCCTGAGCTACCACCCATCGAGCCCGCCTTCGGAGGAGGAGGTCATCGCGATCGCCCGCGCATCGTCAATCCGCCGTTGAACTACCACTGAGTTTGGCCATCCCGCGCATAAACCGCACATTAGATATGACAAACCTGACTCGCCGGACTTCGTGACTTATAACATCCCGGAGCAGGCGCCGAGTCGTCCAACTACCGAGACTTCGGGGGGTATCCACACACGTTATTCAAGATCATTGCGATGACAAGCGTTATGATGGACCCACAGAACACCACGAGCACACCGATAAGCATCGTCGCGACGAATATCAATTCAAACCCCGGGTTCGCAAACTTGGGATCTGTAAACTCATCCCAGAATGCGATTATCGTTGCAGCGGAACAGAATAAGAGTTGGGCAACAATTGGAGAACTGAAACGACCTTTAGGATGACGTCGGCCGTGCACAGCACCAGCAAACCCCATACCTGCGATTGCAACCAGCCAGGCAAGGACCGGAGCACCGGTCCAGTCACCCCATTTCATGACTTGGTCGACCCATTTCATGACCAGAACTGCAGCGACGATATACAACACGACACTGGCAACCTTGCATTTGCGGCGGTATTGAATCAGATCTTGATTCTGTTTCAATACCTTGGCTTCGTCAGCCGCCCTGGCCTTGGCACGCGCTTGGACACGCTCCATTGAAGCCGCCTCGGTATGCTCGGGAGAAACTTTCGGCAATGACGCCGTGCCATTTCGAACATCTTCGAGCAATTTTACCATACCATCACCCTGGCGAAAGAACCGCATGGTTCCCACTCCATTGTTTTCTGGATCAAATCTGTCCGTCCAAGCACCATACTTATCCTGGCGGCGGCTATCGTAGAAGTATGGATCAAAGTCGAACGACTGGATATCCGCATCACTAATCGGAACGCAATCTCCACGTATTTCCGAGTGATCTATTTCTAGCCCAGAAAGTTGCACTTCAGTGCTTATCCAAACTTTCTGTAGATTTCCGCTTTGATTAAGGACTATGTACGTGTCGTCGTGCCCCTCCCGCTCCTTTCTACCACCTTGGAGCGAAAAGCGCCCATTCCAAGTGCGTCGATCGAGAACCCAACACTGCCCTACGAGAACAACCTCCTTCTCTCTACCATGAGAATAGTCGCCGTAGCCGATGGACGGCGTCGGTGGTATGCGAGTCTGCGATGCCGCCATTCTCGCTAAGCCTTCAATCTTTGCCCGGTCGAGTGACGATGAAGCATAGGAACGCGGAAAACCTGACAATTTGCTCAATATCCTCTTCGTATCGATAGGACGCTGGATCCACTTCCACCTAGTTCAGTCCTGATGCCACCCAAAACAGAAGGGCACCACACTTGAACACTCTTCCACTGAAATATGGTCAACAAGAATTAGCACTTTTTCGGAGGCGGGGAAAGATGACGACGCGGATTTCACCCTTTTGGGTGACAGTCCGCAGCAAACGATACGTCATGCACCGACGCCAGGTCCGCCGACCCGGACGCTCCTCGTCCACCGCAACATGTCCGCCGGACACCTCAGCAACGCGGTTGTCGCGTGCAAATGACTCCGGGTGCTTACTTAGCGGCCTGCGCTGCTTCGGCCCCGTTACGTCCCCAAGCATGTTCATCGACGGCTGCATTGAGACGCAGGCACCGGTGTCTGGTGCATCGCCATCGACCACCTCGCCCAGCCGATCTGTCCGGGCACCGCTTCCCGACTGCAGCTCACGGTCAAGTCAGATGCCAATTGGCGGCGATCAATCCGTTCCCTTCCTGCCCACCATCCGCCGAAGACGCGGCGGTGGACATAGCTCGCACATCGGTCGCACCACTCATCCGTTGACACGACATCGCCTCCCACACCCCGCCCGAAGTGACTACGCTGGCTAGCGCTCCTGACGCACACCGACCGGAGGACAGCGAAGACATGGGCGTGATCTCCAAGCTCAAGGGCGAGCTCGTCGACATCATCGAATGGTTCGACGACACTCGCACGACGCTCGCGTGGCGTTTTCCGCGCTACAACAACGAAATCAAGAACGGCGCTCAGCTGATCGTCCGGGAGGGCCAGAAGGCGGTGTTCGTGTACCGCGGCCGGCTCGCGGACACGTTCGGGCCCGGCAACTATGAGCTGACCACCGAGAATCTGCCGATCCTGTCGACGATTCAGGGGTGGAAACACGGGTTCAAGAGCCCGTTCCGGTCCGAGGTGTACTTCATCAACACCCGGCCGGTGACCGAGCTGCGGTGGGGCACACCGAACCCAATCACCATCCGCGACCCTGATTTCAAGATGGTTCAGGTCCGTGCCAACGGCATGTGTGTGGTGCGGGTGGCCGATCCGGCGATCTTCCTGCGGGAGGTGATCGGCACCGACAGCAACGTCAACGTCGATGAGATCTCGGAGTTGTTGCGGCGCATCATCGCGCAGGCGTTCTCGGACATGATCTTGCAGACGGGTGTCGGCGTGATCGACCTGCAGGGCAAGGTCGGTGAGCTGTCGCAGAAGCTGAAGGCGTTCGTCCAGGAACGTGTCGACGACGAGTACGGCCTCGGCATCGAGGACATTCTGCTCAATGTCTCGCTGCCGGATGAGATCACCGCGGCGATGACCCGTGGTGTGGCGCGCGGCGTGGAGGAGCAGGGTTTCCTCAATCAGGTCGACGACATGCAGCGCTATCAGCAGGGCAAGCTCGGCGAGGCAATGGTGGCGGGCGCCAACAATCCGGGCGGAAGTTCGGTGGGCGATTTTCTCGGTGCCGGTATGGGCATGGCGCTCGGCCAGCAGATGGGCGGTGCGGTCGCCGGACCTCGCCAGGCCGGCCCGGCTCCGGCCGCCGCACCACCTCCGTTGCCTACCGCGACGCAGTACCACGTCGAGCAGAACGGGCAGGCCGGTGGACCTTACACGGCCGCTCAGTTGCAGCAGTACATCGCCGGTGGTGCGGTGACGCGGCAGACGCTGGTGTGGGCGGCGAACATGGCCGGGTGGACGGCGGCCGGACAGGTTCCCGAGCTCGCCACGCTGTTCCCGGCGGTTCCGCCGCCGCTGCCTCCTCGGATGCCTCCGGCCTGACCGCGCGCGTTCTTTTCGAGAAGGCTTTTCGAGAGGACTGTCCGATGACCACTCCCCCCACGCCGCCGCCGCTGCCGTCCGACGGCCCGCCGCCGCTGCCGTCCGACGGCCCACCGCCACCGCCGTTCGGCGCACCGCCGCCGTTCCAGTCCGGCGGTCCGTCGCCGTCGCAATCCGGTGGCCCACCACGTCCTCCGTACGGCGCACCGCCTCCGCTACCACCGACTGGTGCCGGTAGCCCGCCGCCGATGCCGCCACGACAAGCAGGCCCGCCGAAGCAGGCCGCATCGATGCCCGCCAACAACTCACGGCCACCGATGGCACCACCGGTGGACCCGCGCGCGGGCCGGGTCGGGCAGCATCATGTCACCGAGGACACCCGCACCTATCCGTGCGCCAATTGCGGCGGAAATCTGGTGTTCGATCCGGCGACCGGGGTGTTGCGCTGCCCGAGTTGCAACAGCACCAGGGAGATCGCCCGGTCCGACGCCCGGGTGGGATTGCACGAACTCCGCGATGCGAAGGTCGCCGCCGCCAACACCCGCGGACTGTTGTCGTCGAACGACCCGGCCGCCTCCGACGAACATCAGGTGGTGTGCCAGAACTGTGGTGGTACAACGGTGTTCACCGGAACGCTGACCGCCACCCGCTGCCCGTACTGTGCATCGCCGATTCAGCGTGACGATATCCAGGACGCTCCCAAGACGCTGCCCGTCGACGGGGTGATCCCGTTCGGTGTCGACGACAAGGTGGCGCGGCAGAACATCGAGAAGTGGATCAATTCCCGCTGGTTCGCGCCGACGGAGTTCAAGAAGTATCGGACCCTCGGCTCGTTTTCGAGCGTGTATTTCTCCTATTTCAGTTACGACACCATCGCCTATACCCGCTATACGGGTCAGCGCGGCGACGACTACACGGTGGAGGTCGGTAGCGGCGACGACCGGCACACCGAAACCCGCACCCGCTGGACCAATGTCCGCGGCGACGTCGTCGATAATTTCAAAGATGTTGCAGCCCTGGCTAATACCGGTGTCGATCCGAAACGTGTCGAGGAGCTCAAGCCGTGGCCGATCGAGACGGCGCGCCCGTTCACCGGCGAATACCTCGCCGGACATCTGGCCCGCACCTACGAGATCGGACCCGAGGAAGGTTTTCAGGTCGCCCGCCGCGAGGAGATCGACGATCGCATCGCCTCCACGGTGCGCCGTGACATCGGCGGTGACAAGCAGCGCATCTCGTCGTCGGAATCGCGGTTCAATCCGCTGCAGTTCCGGTATCTGCTGCTGCCGATCTGGTTGCTGACGGTGGTGTACGACTCCAAACCGTTCCAGGTGTACATCAATGGCGTAACCGGTGAGGTGCAGGGTTCGCGGCCGTACAGCAAGGTCAAGATCATTGCGGCGATCGTCGCCGCCATCATCGCCATAACGGCGATCGTGATACTCGTACAGTCGGTGAGGTAGCGGTGGGAACTCTTGTGATCATTGCCGTTCTGCTGGTGATCGTCGGTGCCGTGGCCGTGGCAGCCGCGCTGATCCTGATGTTGCGCAAGTCTTCTCGCACCCAGCTTCAGCAGTCGGCACAGCTCTACCCGGGCAAGATGATCGAGGCCCCCGACGGCTGGGCGCTCGGGCATTCCCCGGAGGCGCGGCTGTTCCGGCGAATCCGGGACGCGGTCACACCGCTGCACAACGCAACCGGCACCGATATCTCGCTGATCGACGGCCGCGTCCAGATCGAGTTGACCGTCGACGACGTCGCGCAACGTCTGGTCACTTTGAGCACCGTCGACCGGGCGGTGGCGCAGCCGGTGCTCGACCGCGCCGAATGGTGGGTCGCCGCGCTGGAATCGGTGTCGGGCAAGCTGATCCTCGGTCGGCGTCTCGAGGTCGGCGAGTTGGAGCAGGTCACCAAACAGAATCCGTTCTCGTAGATAGCGATGGACGTCGCCGCAAAGCCGGTCACCTCAACCAGCACAGGAGCCAACCGTCAACCCAACTGAATGCCTTACAGTAAACAGATAGAGGCACAGTAGAGAGGATGACACGTGGATCTGGGATTTGCCGATGCGGTGGTGGTGGTCAACGGGGGCACCAAGGGAATGGGCCGGGCAGCAGCAGAAACCGTTGCTGCCGAGGGCGCGAAAGTGGCGCTGCTGGCCCGCGGTGAGCAAGGACTGAACGACACCGCCGCCAGGCTGACCGAACTCGGCGCCCCCGATGTCCTGCCGATTCCCACCGACCTCAACAGCCGAACCGATATCGACGCAGCATTCGCGACCATCGGCGAACGCTGGGGCGTGGTGAACACACTGGTCAACGCCGTCGGTCCCATCGACGTCGGCATCGGCCCCCTCGAGAGCATCGACGACGACAACTGGCATGCCACCTTCGACATCGGCACGCTCAGCGCCGTCAAGTGCGTGGAAGCGGCGCTACCGCTGCTCCGCAAGGCCGAGTGGGCGCGCATCGTGAATGTATCCGCGCATTCGGTGCGTCGTCAGTCCCCCACCCTGATCGCCTACACCGCCGCCAAGGCCGCGCTCACCAGCGTCAGCAAGAATCTCGCGCAGACCCTGGCACCCGAGGGGATCCTGGTCAACACGGTCTCCCCCGGTTCGTTCCTGTCCCAGGGCCTGCGTGACTACCTCTCACGCCTGCCCGACGACCGCCGCCCCGACCTCGATGACCTGTACGCGGTGATGGACGCGATCGACGCCGAGTTCGGGCATCCCGCATTCATCCGCCGGGCCGGTCTCCCGTCCGAGATCGGACCGGTCATCGCATTCGCCGGTTCCCGCACCAACACTTACATGACGGGCGCCGATCTCAATGTCGACGGCGGCTCGGATTTCTGAACCGCAAACTTCTGAACCACCCTGCCGATGGCAAAATTCGGCGTTATGAACCACGCGGCGAACCCCTACCGGACCGCGACGGTCAGGTCGCGTCGAGCGTGACCGACGTCGACCCGAACCCCGACAACGACAACTGCGACCGATCCCGTTGGCACAGCCTAGAATTCAATTCGACGGCACTGCTGGCCGCGGCGCTGATCAACAGCGCCCTGGGCCTGGTGTTCTGGGCGCTGGCGGCCCGCTTCTTCGTCGAGGCCGAGGTGGGCCGCGCGGGTGCGGTCATCAATACCGCGGTCATGTTGTCGACGCTGGCGAATCTGAGTCTCGGTGCGCTGTACGAACGCTTTCTGCCGCTCGCCGGACGCCGCACCGGAGCCCTGCTGATCCGCGGCTACGTCGTCACAGGGCTGTTCGCGTTGCTCCTGGGCGCAGTCTTCATCGCGGTCGGTCCCGCCGACGACCTGTTCGAGTCGACGACGGGTAAGACATTGTTCCCGCTGTGCGTGGCGACGCTCGCGGCGTTCGCCCTGGCCGATTCGGTCCTGGTCGGGCTGCGCGCGGCCCGCTGGGCGGCGGTCAAGAACATCTCCTTCGCCGTCGCGAAACTCGCGATCCTGTGTGCCCTAGGCCTGACCGTCGCAGGTGACCGCGGTTCAGTAGCGGGTCACGCGGCGATCGAGGTGTCGTGGGTGCTCACCGCTGCGGTTGCGGTGCTCGTCGCGCAGACGGTGGTGGTGATGGCGGTGCGCGCCCAGTCCCGCACCGAATCGACGCTGCCGCCGAACGGCGAACTGTGGAGCTACTTCGCGAGCACGTTCAGTATCGCGGCGCTGGCGAGCATCACGCCACTGGTGTTACCGCTGCTGGTGGTGGTGCAGGCCGGGGCCACCGAAACGGCGTATTTCACGGTGTCATGGACCATCGTGTCGGCGATCTTGGTGGCGGTGCTGATGGTGTGCGGGCCGTTCATCGCCGAGACCGCCGCCCATCCGGAGCAACTCGCCACCCTGCTGGGCAGGTTCCTGCGACTGTTCGGCTTGGTCATCGTGGCCGCATCGGCCGCGCTGGCAGTGGGCGGACCAATCGCGCTGTGGCTGGTCAGCCCGAGTTACGCCGAGAACGCGTGGGCGCTGATGCTGTCGGCCGCGCTGGTCCCGATCGCGAGCGCGCCCGGTGTGGTGTTCGCCTGCCTGTGCCGCGTGCATCGGACCATGCTGCCGGCGGTTGCGCTGCAGGTGGTGTCCACCATCGGAGTCATCGCCGGCTGCGCGTGGGTGATCCCGCGGCATGGCATCGCCGGCGTCGGCTGGACCTATGCGGCGGTCGAAACGGCCGGTTCGCTGCTGATCGCGATCCCGCTGTGGCGCCGGCTGCGCATCGATCTGCGCGACCCATCGGCAGCCGATCAAGGCCGCGACATACCCGCGCGGTGAGACACCGTTCGGGCTAACATCGCGTCGATATCTACCCTACGGTTCAGTGTGGATTCATCATGTGAGGTGTGTTGATGTCTCTTGCCGAGTTGCGGGCCGCCCAGGCACTGGACCGGGCGACGGCCGGCCATCGTGTATTTCCGGCCGGCTGCGTCGTCGTCGGCGGTGCCGGGTCGGGTAAGACGACCGCTCTGTCGGAACTGGTGGCCGGAGTCGACGGTCCACTCACCCGGGTATCCGGCACCCTCGGCAGCTTGCGCTACTCGTTCGCCGTCCCGTCCGGCGATGCGCGGGACTCGGCGCGGTGGGCGATATCGGTGCAGTTGCTGACGTCGGGTTCGACGCTCGTCGTCGACGACGCGCACCTGCTCGACGACGAGTCCGCGGCCATCTTGCACGCGCTGATCGTCCACGACAGCATCCCGGCATTTCTCGCATGTAGCACCGAAACACCAGAACGAACCGCTCCCGCGTCGATCTCCGCGCTGTGGAAGGACGGCCATCTGCCGCGCCTGGATCTGGCCGACCTGACCATCGAGGATGCGACCAGCTACGTCCGGCATGCCCTCGGCAGCGTTCCGACCGTCACGGGTGTCGCGCGGCTCCTGCGGTGGGCGGGCGGTACTCCCGCGGCATTCATCGAAGGTGTGGAACTGACCATCGCCCGGGGCTGCTGGCTGGGGATCGGTGAGATCGCCGTATTCCAGTGGGTTCCCGCACTCACCCCGGCGCTCAGAGATCGGTCGTGCGCGGAGTTCGAGGCGCTCCCCGAGCCGGTGCGCAGGGTGGTGTCGGCGCTTTCTGTGGCAACAGTGGCATGTGAATCCTATTGCGATGGAGCCATTCCGATCCAGGCGCTACAGTCGGTGTGTTCGGTAGAGGACCTGCTGGCCGCCGAGCAGACCGGGATTCTCGACGCCGATCAGCATCGGGTGCGCCTGCGCAAACCGTATCTCGCCTCGTACGCCGCCTCGGTGACACCGAGTCTGGCTTCCGCGGAGTGGGCGGCCAAGCTGGCCGACGGATGCCTGGAAACCATCCGCCGAGCCGGTCCCTCGTCGTCACCCGACAAGACCGACCCGATCCTGATTCTGGCGGGCGAACTCACCCTGCAAACCCTGGAACCCGATGTCGAGGTACTCGCGGCCGCCGCCGATGCCGCGCTGCGCAGGGGCGAGCATCATGCCGTGATCCGGCTCGGCAAGGCCTGCCCCACACCTCCGCAGTCCGTCGGCTGGGCCGCCCTGCACGAGGCCGACCTTACGACGGTACGCGAACTGCTCACCTCACCGTCCGGTGCGTGCCAGCCGCTGGCGGCCGTCGCCGGATGCGCGGAGGTGTGGGCGACCCGCGGTCCGGGGGAACTGTGCAGCCTCACCGACACCCCGATTTCCGCGGTCACCGCAGCACTCAGCTCCGACCGGGTGGTGGGTACGTGGGTGGGAATCCTGTACGCCAACGCGTTCGCCGTCGCCGGGAACATCGAGGCGGTGCGTGCGATTCTGGCCGTCGTCAACCCCGACGGGGCAAGCCCCGGCCCGACGGGCAAGGACGCCGTACTCGATCTGTACACCCGCGGCACCCTGGTGGTGGCCCTTCGCCAGTGCGGAAATGTTGCTCGCGCATGCGAACACGCCGACCGGCTGCTCGAAGGCACTCGGACCGCAGCACCCCGGGTCCGTGCCATGGCGGCGCTGGTGGCGGCGGCGACCTATGTCGAATCCGGCCAGTTCGCGCAGGCACGTGCCTGCTTGCACGAAGGTGCGGAGATCTTCGTCGACTCTGTCGGCCACAATCTGTTCACCGGACTGCTCGCCCGTATCGCGGCGATGGAATCCGGAATCGTCGAAATCGAAGTCGCCGAACCGATATCGGCACCACCGGGCCCGACGCTGCCCGACGAGCTGGTACCGGACGAGACGATGCCGGACGAGGCCGCGCTGGCGTCGTTCACCTCGATCGCCGTCATCAGCCAAGCGTGGGTGCTGGTCGCCGGCGATCGGGTCGACGACGCGGTCGAACTGTTGCAGGACTCCGCCCACGATGCGGTCGCGTGCGGTGCGCCCGCGGTGGCGGCCGACTACACCGAGTTGGCCAACAGACTGTGCGCGCCCGACCAGGCATGTGTGCCGACTGCGTTGCGTTTGCTTGCACAGCAACATAATCCGCTCAGCAGGTTCGGTCTGACGGTTCGCTACGCCGATGCCTGGCAGGCCCGCGACGGCGGTGCGCTCAGATCCGTCGCCAGGGACTTCGAGACGGCCGGCAACCTGCCTGCGGCCGCAGATGCCGCCGCGCAGGCCGCGGAGGCCTTCGATGAGGCGCGCGACGGCGCGCGGGCGGGGGCGGCCCGGGCCCATGTCCGCTCGCTGATCTCCCGGATCGGTTCGCTGAGGTCGCCGGCGCAATTGCGCGTCGAGGCCGACGACCGGCTGACCGGACGGGAGCGGCAGATCATCGAATTGGTGGGACAGGGATTGTCCAACAAGGAGATCGCCTACCGGCTCGAGTTGTCGGTACGGACCATCGAGGGACATGTGTTGCGGGTGTGCGCAAAGCTCGGCGTGCGTTCGCGTGGTGAGGCCGCCGACGTGTGGAGCCCCTCGGCGTGAGCAGAGTGTGGCCGCACCTGCCCCGGCCGACGGAATCATCCCTTGTCGCAGGGGCTTTGAAGAAGAGACGGCCGGTGATCGTCGCCGGTCCGGCGGGGATCGGGAAGACGAGCCTGACCCGCGCGGTCGTCGCGTCGTCGGACCGCCCGATCGAGTGGCTGGTCGGATCAGCGTCCACCCGGCAGACTCCCCTGGCCGCGCTGTCGACGCTGATGCCTGTCGACGGTGCGGGCGATGTGATGCGAATCGTCACGAACCTCTCCGAGCGACTCATCGATCGTCGCGCAGTGCTCGCCGTGGAGGATGCCGGACTACTCGATGCGGCGTCGGCAATGGTTGTCGCACAACTTATTCAGTCGGATATCCACGATGGGGTGATCGTGATGTCGCGATCACCGGAACTCGACGGTGCCGAGCCCGCGCTGACGTCGGCATTGTCGGCGGCACGCGCCATGGTGGTACAGCCGACCGCCTTCTCGCACGACGATCTCGCCACCATCATCGGCCAATACCTCGGGGCTCCCATGGATTACGCCGATGTGATGAGATTGCATTCCGCGAGTGGGGGCAATCCGCTATACGCCCGGCACCTCGTCGCCGGTTCGGTCTCGGCGGGTGCGGTGCACCGCTGGGAGGACGGAACAATCAGCATCGCTGAGGGATTCGCGGTGTCGAGAGAATTGGAGGCGGTGGTCGGGTCGGCCATCGACGCCGCCGGGCCGCAGGCAATCGGGCTGCTGGAATTTCTGAGCCTGCTCACCCCATTGCCGGTGTCCGCGGTGGCGGATCTCGGTTTTTCCGATGTAATCGATGACAGTCCGGATATTTGGTGACGGCGTGTGTGCACTACACGACCGCGACCGGTGAGCACGACCGGTCGCTGGCGTTGCTGGACACGTTCGGGAACCGGATTACCCAGCCCGCGCTGCTTGGCGCGATACACGCGATGCGCGCGACGACGATGCTCAACGCCGGTCGCCAGGCCGAGGCATTGTCCAGTGCCCGAGCATGTTTGACCGGCGAATGGAACGGCATGGCGTGGGCGGCGCTGGCCAGGTTCACCGAGGCCGAGGTGTTGCGCAGGCTCGGCGAGACCCGGCGTCCGGTGGTGGTCGGCCACGATGCGTTGCACTTGGCGTCTGTGTCCGGGCCCCTCGTGGGTGTCGGCGCGCTGCGAACTCTCGCACTCACCCACATCGGCGGTGGCGACCTCGACGCGGCAGACGAGGTGGCCGCAAGGTTTGCCGATACCGTTGCATTGCAGTCGATTCCCCGCGCACTGGCGTGTGGGACGATGTCGTCGGCTGCGGTGGCCCGTGGGCACTTCGGCAAGGCGCGGCGCCTTGCCCTCGATTGTCTGCATGCGCTGCCCGCCGACGACCGCAATGGTCTCGGTCGTGGCGTCGCGGCGATGCTCGCGGGTGTCCGGGCGATGCTCGGCGATGTGGACGGCGCACGGTGGGCACAGGAACGCTGCGAGGTGGCAACCCTGCGCAGCGGCGAATGGCCGGATGTGAATCCGATTCTGAGTGACGGTTTCGCGCGTGCCGCCGCCGGCGAGGTGACCATTCCGATCGCACGGTTCCGCGAAGCAGCGCAGATTTCGTTCGCGCACCAACAGGTCGCCGATGGCGTCAACAACCTGTACTGGGCCGTCCGGTTCGGTGATCGGGATGCGGCTGTGGAACTGTGCGAGCCTCGCAGGCGCGGGGAAGGTCCTCTCACCGGACTCATGGTGGCCCACGCCGACGCGCTCCTCGACGCGGATGCCGCCCGGTTGCGTCTGGTCAGCGATAGCTTCGTCGAACTCGGTTACATCCCGTTCGCCGCCGACGCAATTGCCCACGCGATCATTGCGCTACGCAGCGCGGGCTTGCCGCACAAGGCCCGCGAACTCTCGCCGCGCCTGACGTTCCTTCGCAGTCTGGCCGATGACTTCCTGTCCCCCGCCATCCGCGCGGCCGAGCTGAATACAAACCTGTCGCCACGCGAGTTGGAGATCTACGCTATGACGTCCGGGGGCCGCTCCCGCATAGATGTGGCGGACGCACTGGGCATCCGTCCATCGACGGTGACAGCCTACCGATCGCGCGTCCGGGAGCGTCTCAACACCTGGTGACCGGACCCCGCTGTCGCCCGAAGGGTTACATTTTCAGACCTTTACCTGTCCGAAGTACCCCTTCTGACCAGTTTGTACTGCGGACTGAGTAGTACTCCGCACAAACTAGGTAGTCGGGTGAGGTACCGGTAGCCATGTCTACCCTGGGAGCGTTGCTCCAAACGTCTGCAAAGCCTGGAGTATCAGCATGCGAATCTCGCACAAGAACCGTGCCCGCCTCATCGCGGCCGCCGCCGGTGTCAGCCTGTTCCTCAATCCCGGACAGGCCACCGCCGACGACGACACGGGTTCGCAGTCCGGGACGTCCTCACAGAGTGACTCCAGCGGCACGTCCAACTCGTCGTCGGGAGAATCGTCGTCTGGAGAGTCGTCGTCGGGAGAATCGTCGTCGGGAGCGTCGTCACCGACTGCTTCCGGCGGTTCTTCAGCCTCCGGCGGTGCGGACTCGTCCAGCGGTTCTGATAGCTCCAGCGGTTCTGATAGCTCCGGCGGCTCCGACTCTTCCGGTGAGTCCGACTCCTCCGGTGAGTCGGGAACCGACTCCAGCGGTGCGTCCGGAGTCGACTCGTCCGTCGGCAGCGACTCCGGCGAGACCACATCACCGGGCGGTGACGGATCAGGAGGAATACCGGAGGTCGACACGTCCGGGGGTGGCACCGAAACCACCACCAGCGGATCATCGGACGCCGGAAGCGCCTCAGCCGGCACCCAGACCGACATCACCTCCCCGACCAGCAGCAATCCGGACACCAGCACCTATCAGCCCTACGCCTCGACGGCCAACTCTGATTCGGGTGACTCACAGCAGGGATACCAGGGCACCCAAGACACCAGCGACGGCCAATCCTGGACGCCACCCACCGCCCCATCAGCCAACTACACCAGCCCCGATTCGACCAACACCGACCCGACGAACACTAACTCGGCGGGCACTAACTCGGCGGGCACCAACTCGGCGAGCGAGGACTCGGCATCCCGCACCAGCGACACCGACCCATCCGAAAACACCACAGAACCAACCGAATCCACCGAACCACCCAGCAGCCCGCAGCTCCTCAGCTTCTCCGCCCCCAGCATCCCCGATCCCACCGAAACCTCGAATACACCCCAAACCTTCAGCAACGCAACATTTTTCGCAACCACCACAGCAACCCCACAAGGCACCACCACCAACACCGCACCACTGGCCACCCTGCTGACGTTCCTCGGCATCCCCCCCACCGGCGGACCCACCACCACAACCACGCTCACCAGCCCCGCCCCCTGGACCCTGCTCTGGTGGATCCAACGCACCCAATCCCTGGTGAACAACCAAACCCCCAACGCCGCACCCACATTGGCACCCACCACCGACGGCTACACCATCAGCCTGAACGCCACCGACGCCGACGGCGACCCGCTGACCACCACCGTCACCACCCAGGCAACCCACGGCACCGCCACCGTCAACACCGACGGCACCATCAGCTACGTCGCCAACCCCGGCAGCACCGCCGCCGACCAATTCGCGGTCACCATCTCCGACAACGGGCCCCACGTCCACGGCCTTGCCAGCCTGCTGGGTCTACTCACCGGACAAAACCCCCACAACCGCACCGTCACAATCAACGTCCCCGAAAACACCACGGTGCCAACCAATCAGCCCCCGGTCATCGATCCCACACACACCCTGGCGGTCGGTACAGCTGACACGGTCACCGGCGCAGTCATCGTCACCGGGCTCTCGAACATCGTGACCGACCCCGACGGCGACCCCGTCACCTTCACCAGCCTCGACACCAGCATCGACTTCGACACCACCAACCCCGACACCTTCACCTGGACCCCCACCCCCCAAACCCGCCACAACGCAGCCACACCCGGCGCACCCCAAACCACCACCATCATCATCACCGCCGACGACGGCAACAACGGCACCGTCGACATCACCGTCGTCGTCCCGATCGATCCGGTAAACACTGCACCACAAACAGTCCCCGGCCAGTCCGCCACCATCACCAACGTCAACCTCAGCACCGGCCAGATCGACGGCACCATCGCCGGCATCCACACCGACCCCGACGGCGACGCCCTCGTGTACACCACCACGACGCCGGGCGCCACGATTAACTCCGCAGGCGCCTTCACCTACATCCCCGACGCCCAAACCCGCCACAACGCAGCCGCGCCCGGTGGCCCCCAAACCACCACCATCACCGTCACCATCGACGACGGACACGGCGGCACAACGAGTTACAACGTCGAAGTCCCCGTCGTCTCCGACAACGCCAACCCCACCACAGTTCCCGGACAGTCCGCGTCAATCACCAACATCGACACCACCACCGGCCAAGTCGACGGCACCATCGCCGGTGTTCACACCGACCCCGACGACGACACCCTCACCTACGGCACCACCACACCCGGGGCGACCATCAACCCCGACGGCACCTTCACCTGGACCCCCGACGCCCAAACCCGCCACGACGCAGCCGTACCCGGCGCGCCCCAGACCACCGCCATCGCGGTATCGATCGACGACGGACACGGCGGCACAACCACTTACGACATCGAAGTCCCCATCGTCCCGCAGAACGGCAACCCCGCAGTAGTTCCCGGCCAGGCTCCGACAATCGACTACGTCAATCCGGCTACCGGCCAGGTCGTCGGCTCGATCCTCTACACTCTTGCTGATCCCGACGGTGACTTCCTCTCCTACACCACCGCCACACCCGGCGCCACCGTCACACCCTGGGGCACCTTCACCTACACCCCCACCGATGAAGCCCGCCACAATGCAGCCGTCCCGGGTGCCACCCAAACCGCAATCGTCACGATCGCTGCCAACGATGGACACGGTGCCACAGTCAACTACGACGTCGAAGTCCCGATCCTGCCCCAGTACGAGGCGCCGAGTTTCACGGTCTCACAACCGTCAATGTCTGCAGGCGGATCTGGAATCACCGGAACCATCACTGCCAGCGGCAGGCATACCTCAGATACCCCCATATTCACCGTCACCGATGCGACGGTTACGGGCTCAAATACTTTCACGACTGCGAAAGGAGCGACGCTGGTCATCGATCCGGTTGCGGGTACCTATACATACACTCCATCCGTTGCTCAACTTTGGGATGCCTCATACATCGCCGCCACATATGACGACATTCACGAAACCGTCACCATCACCGTCGATGACGGCCACGGTGGCACCTTGAGCGAAACCATCATCGTGCCGATCGACGGTATCGATCTCGTCGGCAAGGCCATCGGCCGCACCCAATACGCTCCTGACGGTACCGCCTATCAGGTAACCTTCACCAGGATCACCTTGCCCTTGCCGACCCCCTACGAGACCTACTATGTCACCACCATCACTACCTCGGGCGCCCTCACCACAACGATGCTGACCGGAGTGCCCGTCGACGGTCCCCAAATCGCCCCCGACAGTACTGCATACCAAACCACCATCACCGGCGACTCGACCACCGGCTACACGACCCAGATCGCCCACATCACACCCACCGGTACCACCACCATCACACTTGCCGGAGAGCCTGTCGGTGGCATCCAGTTCGCTTCCAACGGCACCGCGTACCAAACCAGCCGCACCGGCGACCCCACAACCGGCTACACCACCCACGTCACGAACATCACGTCCGGAACCACAACCACGCTCACCGGATACACCGGCAGCGGCGTCACAATCGGACCCGATGGCACCGTCTACCAAACCACCACTACCGGCTCCATCGACTACATCACCGCCATCACGCCGACCGGCGTAACCACATCTGAACTCACCGGACAGCGTGTCGGTGGCATCCAGTTCGCTTCCAACGGCACCGCGTACCAAACCAGCCGCACCGGCGACTCCACAACCGGCTACACCACCCACGTCACGAACATCACGTCCGGAACCACAACCACGCTCACCCGAGCCCCCTACGGCGATTTCGGCCACTACGGCGGCCTCCGGGTCGCTCCTGACGGCACCGCCTACCAAACCACGTACACGTTCGACACCACCACCGGCTACACCTACTACGTCACCACCATTAGCTCCGCCGGCACCATAACCACCGCCACACTGCCCGGCCGGCCCGCATCCGACGGTGTCCAGATCGCCCCCGACGGTTCCGCCTACCAAACCACGTACGGCACGTACGACCCAACCAGCGGCTACACCACCCACGTCACGCACATCACACCCACCGGCGCCACAACCACCACACTCACCGGAGACGACTACGGCGTCGTTCAGTTCGCTCCCGACGGCACGGCCTACCAAACCACCACTACCGGCAACGACGCGACCGGATACACCACCCACATCACCCACATCACACCCACCGGCACCACCACCACCACCCTCGCCGGAGGGCCTGCCGGTGGCGTCCAGTTCGCTTCCGACGGCACCGCATACCAAATAAGCACTGCTCACGGCGGCCCCTACTATCTCACCACCATCACGACTACCGGCACCACAACGACCATCCCCCTGCCCATACATTTTCCCGAGACACTTCATGGCGGTCTCCAATTTCTACCCGATGGCACGGTGCGACAACTTTTGGATACGAATGGCGGGACCAGAATCATCGTGATCAAACGCGCCGATCCGACTTCAGCGGGATAAGCAGGCACGTCTACGATGGCTACACTTCTTTCATCAATACAGAAGTAGTGAATTCAAGATAGGAGAAAATTCGTGACAAATAATAATCCAGGACCGAATGATCCTAGATTCGACACCGCCCGACTTCTCGCAATATCCACCTTCTTGGTAACAATCGCCATTATCGCTATCTACGGACTCCTGGTCTGGAAGTTCACAACATCAAGCTCACATCCTCCACTTCTGGCAGATCCTGCGCCAACAAAGGCTCCAACCCTCTCGAATGATGGTACTGGTTTCGCACCGCAGTATCGCGGAGCCTACGACCAGAACGCGAGAATCTTCGACCTCATAACACTTACACTTCCACTGTTGACGACCATCTTGGGATTCTACTTTGGAAACAGAATCGGATCAGCAGAAAAGGGTGCAGCCCTTGCTGAGGCCGGACAGCAAGTTGCCGAGATCAAGACAAAGGTACAGGCGGCCGCCGTAGACGGCAATGCTGACGTGGCATCACTCGTCCAGGACCTTGAATCTAGTACTACAGCCGGACTTAGCGATTTTCATGTCGGTGACCTGCGGTTTTGGTGGCAGACCTGCGCTCGGAACTGGTGTCGGCGCCGCCACAGTGACCATTCCAGGAGACGTGTGAGGGTGCGTTCGGTGGTGAGGGCACCAGCTGCGAGTAGTCGCTGAAACTCGTTGATACTCAACCGGATCAGTGACGGGTTGGTCGTTTCGTGGGCGCGTTGCTCGGCGGTGGCGATCGCCAAGATAGCGTGAGCGAGCATGACCAGGATCGTCCAACGGTGCCAGGAAGTCCAGGTACGGACCTGGTGCTGGTCCAGGCCGGTCAGGCCTTTGCTGGACTGGAACGATTCCTCGACCGTCCAGCGTCGGCCGGCGACCTTCACCAACACAGCCAATGGGACCGGGGTAGGGCTGTAGCAGCGGTAGAACGCCAGCTCACCGGTGG
>NZ_JAGQTN010000274.1 GCF_020438995.1 Gordonia sp. (in: high G+C Gram-positive bacteria) | reverse complement strand
TACGAGGTGCCCACCGAACTGGTCATCGTCGACACCATTCCCCGCACGCCTTCGGGCAAGGCCGATCTGCGGGCCGTCCGGGACCAGCTCGCCGGAGCGACCCGATGAGCCGACTCGTCAAGCCCGAACGACCTTTGACCGTCGACGCGCTGATCCGCGATGCGGCCGGGCGTTTCCCGGGCAAGGACGCGGTCATCGATCCGGACGAACGGCTCACCTACGAGCAACTCGACACCAGCACAAGGGAACTGGCGTCGACGCTGATCGGTGCCGGGATCGGGACCGGCACCCGCGTCGCCCTGATGGCACCCAATTCCGTTCGCTGGGTTCAGCTCTCGCTCGCAATCACCCGGATCGGCGCCGTCCTGGTACCGCTGAGCACCCTGCTCCGGGCCCGGGAACTGCACGCCCAGTTGGCCACCGCCCGCGTCGAGGTGCTGATCACGGTCGAGGAGTTCCGCGGCCACCGGTACCTGGACGAACTGGCCGAATGGGTCGGCAGCGACGTGCTGCCCACCGGCGGCGAACGTCTCCTCGAACGACGTCTACCGTCGCTACGGTCGGCGTGGACCCCTGACGAACTGTTCACCGCCTCCGGTTCCGACGTCCCCGAGAGCATCGTCGACGGACTTGCCTCGGCGGTCACACCCGCCGATCCCCTGGTCACCATCTTCACCTCCGGAAGCAGTGGAAACCCCAAGGGTGTCAACCATTCTCACGAGAGTGCACTGTTTGCCGTCCAGTCGGGCCAGGAGGCTCGTCTGGTCGGCCCCGACACCCGCCTGTATCTGCCGATGCCGTTCTTCTGGGTCGGCGGATTCGGTGCGGGCGTCCTGTCGGCGCTGTCCGCCGGTGCCACACTGGTGACCGAGGAGGTACCGACCCCCGAGTCAACACTGAATCTCATTGTCTCCGAGAAGGTCACACTGTTCCGGGGCTGGCCCGATCAGGCGGTGTCGGTGGCCGCGCTGGCCGCCGACACAGGCGCGGATCTGTCGTCGATCGCCGACGGCAGCCTGCCCGCGCTGCTCCCCCCAGAGTTGCGTCCCCGTCCGGGTGCCCGCGCCAACCTGTTCGGGATGACCGAGTCCTTCGGCCCCTACTGCGGTTTCCATGCCGACCGGGACATGCCCGAATCAGCCTGGGGCAGTTGCGGAAAGCCGTTCGACGGAGTGGAGGTCCGGATCGCCGACCCTGTCACCGGCGCACCACTGGGCCCCGGCGAGTCGGGTGAGATCCAGTTGCGCGGCAAACGCATCCTCCAGGGCATCTGCGGCCGCACCCGCGAAGACGTCTTCACCGCCGAAGGCTTCTACCCCACCGGCGACCTCGGCCAATTCGACGACGACGGTTTCCTGTTCTACAAGGGCCGCTCCGACGACATGTTCAAGGTCAGCGGCGCCACCGTCTACCCGAGCGAGGTGCAGGCCGCACTGCGCGCCCTCGACGGCGTCGACGCCGCCTTCGTCACCAGCATCCCCGGCCCCAACGGCCCCCGCGTCGGCGCGGCAGTGGTCTCCACCACCGGCACCACCCCGGAAGCCCTGCGCGCAGGCGCCCGCGAACTCCTCAGCGCCTTCAAGGTCCCGTCGGTCTGGCTGGTCGTCACCTCCGCCGACGACATCCCCCGCGGCGGCACCGGCAAGGTCCTGGCCACCGAACTCCGCGACCTCCTCATCGCCGCCGGATAGGCCGCCTTGGTTCGAGGAGGTCGCGTCAGATGGCGAAAGGTCGCCAGACCCTTCGCGACCCTCGCTCCTTCGTCGCTTCGGCCTCAGGGATCAAGAAGGTGTTTGCGTCCGCAACGCCCCTCGACCTGCAGACCGCCGGCCTGTCCGACGGCAACCCTGCTTGACATACGGCCGCCCCGGTCACCGGACTATCGATACCGAACA
This sequence comes from Gordonia sp. (in: high G+C Gram-positive bacteria), assembly GCF_020438995.1. Taxonomy (GTDB): domain Bacteria; phylum Actinomycetota; class Actinomycetes; order Mycobacteriales; family Mycobacteriaceae; genus Gordonia. Next base: position 11,571 of record NZ_JAGQTN010000274.1, on the reverse strand, counting down.
AGAAGACGTTTGCGCCGGGGACCCTTCTTGACTTATGACCATCCTGGTCACCGGACTGTCGATACCGAACAAGAAGACGTTTGCGCCGGGGACCCTTCTTGACATATGGCCGCTCTGGTCACCGGACTGTCGATACCGAACAAGAAGACGTTTGCGTGGGGACGCTTCTTGATCCCTGAGGAGAGGCGCGCGAGCTTGCGAGCCGACTCGTCTCGAAGGGTCCGGTGACGCGAGGCTCCCAACCCGGGCACCTCCGGAAGCGGTTCGCACCCGAATCCAAGATATTGACACTTGTCAGTGTATCTGCGGGGCAGTGACGCAGGTTACAAGTTCAAGCCCGGGCGCTGATCTCTCGCAGTGAGCGGACCAACGCCCTAAGTCCGATCACCGTACAGCCGCTCATCGGGTAGGTGTCGTCACCAGGGTAGACGACATAGCGTTCGGAGATCGCCAAGTCATCGGCCGCGCGGTGGAATCCGGCCGAAACATGCGGTGCTGTAGATCGTTTCACCTCGACAGCGATCTGTGGCCGCCCGCCACGCACGAGCACCAGGTCGAGTTCATCTCCACGTGCGGTCCGGTAGTGGTAGGGCTGCCAGCGATCGCCGACGGCGTCGATGACGCACTCGACCGCGAAACTCTCGTAGCTCGCCCCTGCTGCGGGGTGCCCGAGAAGCATGTCGAGGGAGTCTATGTCCAGGAGAGCATGGAGCAGCCCCGAGTCGCGCACGTGAACCTTCGGGGCCTTGGTGACGCGCTTTCCGACGTTCGTATGCCAGGCCGGGAGTGATCGCACCAGTGCGAGGTCGGCGAGTAAGTCGATGTACCGGGTGACAGTCGGACTGGTGACGCCCAACCCCGCGGCCAGTTTCGACGCATTCAGCTGGCCGCCCGACGAGTGGGCGAGCATCGTCCAGAGACGACGCAGTGTCTCCGCCGGGATTCGAGGGGCGAACATCGGGATATCGCGTTCCAGGTACGACCGGATCAGGTCCTGCCGCCAGCGCAGGGAGTCGTCATCTGACGCCAGTAGGGCGTCAGGAAACCCTCCCCGGACCCAACGATCGTCCATGCCGATGCCTGACGACGCTGCCTCATCGACGTTGACGCCGGACAATTCCAGAAACGAGATCCGGCCGGCCAGGCTTTCCGAAGACAGCTTCATCAGATCCAGCGATGCCGAGCCCAGCAGCAGGAACTGACCGTTGCGGAAGCCCGTCCGCCTGTTGTCGTCGATGACGCCGCGAAGGGTTTCGGTGATCGCCGGGAGTCGTTGCACTTCATCCAGCACCACCAGCCGCGGGGACTGCCCCCGCAGGTAGGCATCGGCATCGGAGAGCCGGCGCACATCGGCCGGACGCTCAAGGTCGAGGTAGGTCGCGCCTGTCGGCCAGTCGTCGGCCAGGTCCCGCGCCAGCGTCGTCTTCCCGATCTGCCGTGGTCCGAGCAGCACCACAGCCGACGTCGCAGCCAGACGCCGCCGCAGTTCCGCAGCGACTAACCGAGGGATCATGCGTGCAAATTTAACACGAGCTTTTAAATTTGCACGCCAATCCTAGCGGTTGACACTTGTCAGTGACGTCTGTCAGTATCTGCGTGTAGTGATACAGGTTACACCTCGGGGGTCATCGAATGAGCGGATTGACGGGTGCGCCCACCGGGCGCGAGGCGCAGCGCCTTGAGACGCGCAGGCGGTTGCTCGACGCCGCGACGGACGAGTACGCCCGTAAGGGGATCGCCGGGGCCGACCTCAATGCGATCGTCACCGAGGTGGGTGTCGCCCGGGGGACGTTCTATTTTCACTTTCCCACCAAGGAGCACGTGCTCGTCGACATCGAGGCGCGGCAGGAGGAGCTGATCTCCGAGGCGCTCGGCGGGTTTCTCGCGACCGGACCGCCGCTGGCCGACGCGCTGGCCAAGACCATCGATCTCGTCGCCGATATCGAGACCCGACTCGGTAAACATCTGTTCAAAGATCTGGTGGCGCTGCGTTTCTCACCGAACCGTCCGGTGACCGAGGAGTGGCGCGAGCACAAGGTGATCACCCTGGTCGTGGAGTTGATTCAGTCCGCGCAGCGCAGGGGTGAGGCCGAGATCGTCGTCGATCCGTATCACAGTGCGGTGTTCTTCCTGCTCGGCGTGTACGGGTTGCTCGCGGTCACCATCGACGCCGATCAGCTGCGGAAAGAGTCCGCCGACAGTTATCTCACCTATACGCTGCGCAGCCTACAACCCCGTTAGACCGAAACCGATTTTTCCGAAACTGATACGGAGACAATCCATGTGGCAAGAAATCGTCCGACTCGCCTTTGCCTGGGGAGTGATGGGACTGGTGATCTGGTTCTGGTACTGGATCATGAAGAACATCGGAACCTTCTGACCCGATGAGCGCACCCACGCTCGCGGAAGAGGTGACGATGCCGCCGCCTGGCACCGGCCGCACCAGCACGGCCACAACCGAATCCGATGCGATGGCCATCGAACGCAGCTGTTCGGTCACCGCGGTCGCATTCTCCGAACAACGCATTTCGGGTGTCCGGCTGATGAGCGGACCCCGACGTACGTTCGGACTCAATGCCGGTCACACGATGATGAACGTCCCCTACCCCGCGCTGGAGGCGGGCTGGACCCGTACGACCCTCACCTGTGGTGTGGCGCTGCAATGTTCCCCGTCGAAGGGCCGGCTCTACTGGTTCCGTCTGCACGAACTCACCCCACGACAGCTCGCGGCGCTCGCCGTGATCGAGGGCGGGGTTGCGGCGGGCTGGGTGGCCCGCAACTTTCCCGGCCTGATCCCCGAATTGGACCGGCTCGCACCGGGAATCGAGTATCTCGACCCGGACCTGGACGGCGAGGCGATCGTCGACCGCGCGCTGGCACTGGCCCGGACGAAAATGGACCTGTACCCGCACACGATTCTGGGCCGGATCACCGTCCGGCCACCCGAGTCCGATTCTCTGGCCGCCAAGTTCAAACGAGGCTACGGCCGGATGCCGTGGACGTCCTCGCGCACCGATGCCAAGCGGCTCATGTCGATTCCGGTCGGCGGAGACGGCGGGGTGCGCAACTCGAATCTGCCGCCACCGTCGAAACCCGAGAACGACGAGGTCCAGATCGATCCGGATCAGCGGGTGGGTGTCCCGTACCCCGAGTGGAACATGTGGAATCAGGCGTTCCTGCCCAATCATGTTGCGGTGCTCGAACGTCGGCACCAGACCCGCAACAGTCCGGTCGCCGCGGTGTCCCCCGACATCCGCAAATGGTTCGCCGAACACACCCACCGCGCCATCCGCAGCGGCCTCGACGATGGCTCCGACGTCGACGTCGACCGCTACGTGGCGCACTACCTCGACACCATCACCGGCGAAGCCGGCGAACCCCGGATCTTCCGGGAACTGCTGCCGAGTTCACGCGATGTCAGCACCGCCCTGCTGCTCGACGGCTCCTCGTCGCTGAGTTCCAACGGCGGCAAGGCCTTTCGCATCGAACTAGCCTGTGCCGACGCCCTGTCGCGGGCGATGACCCTGGCGAAGGAGCGGCACGGGATCTTCGTGTTCTCCGGCAACACCCGGCACCGGGTGGAGGTCAACTGCCTCAAGGACTTCGACGACCGACACTTCGTCGACCCGAGCGCGCAGGGCCTGCGGGCCGGCGGCTACACCCGGCTCGGCGCGCCGATCCGGCACCTCACCAAACGCCTGCTCGACCAGCCGTCCGAGCGTCGGCTGCTGATCATCATCGGCGACGGTCTCATCTCCGACGAGGGCTACGAGGGCCGGTACGCGTGGGCCGACGTCGCGCACGCCGTCGAAGAGGCCGAGGAGGCCGCGATCTCCGTCTTCTACATCGGCGTCGGACCGGTGCGCGTCGACCCGCTGCCGGAAGTGTTCGGCGAGAAGAAGTCCCGCCGCATCGGCCACGTCGACGACCTACCCGAAATCCTGGCTCATATCCACCGAGAGTTGGTCTCCGAATGACAAGCAACGACCTGTATTTCTCCAACGGCACCGAGGTGCAGCTGTTCGAATGGGCCTACGCCCAGCACATGCCGGTGATGCTGACCGGCCCCACCGGCTGCGGCAAGACCCGCTTCGTCGAACACATGGGGCATCTGCTGGGCCGGGAGGTGATCACCATCAGCTGCCACGACGACCTCACCAGCGCCGACCTCGTCGGCCGGTTCATGGTCACCGGCGGCGACGTGGTGTGGGTCGACGGCCCGCTCACCAAAGCGGTCAAGACCGGAGCGATCTGCTACCTCGACGAGGTGGTGGAGGCCCGGCACGATTCGCTGGCGATCCTGCATTCGCTCACCGACCACCGGCGCACCCTGTTCCTGGACCGGGCGGGTGAAACCCTGCACGCCCCGGACGGTTTCATGCTGGTCTGCTCCTACAACCCCGCCTACCGCAGTTCGCTCAAGGACCTCAAACCGTCGTTCCGGCAGCGGTTCGTCACCGTACCGATGACCTATCTGCCGCCTGATCGGGAGATCGAGGTACTGGTGGCCGAATCCGGTGTCGGCGCCGACGTGGCACGCCGACTGGTCAACTGCGCGTTGAGTATCCGCCACGCCGACGATGCCTTCCACTTCGAACCGCCGTCCACGCGGACCCTGGTGGCCGCCGCCCGCTTCATCGCCGCCGGCGCCGACGAACTCACCGCCGCCCAGGCGTGCATCCTCGCCCCGCTCAGCAGTGACGGCGCGATCCACGAGGGGCTCTACGAGATCGCCACCGCCCACCTCTCGGGAGCCCCCGCATGAGTTTTCAGATCTCGGGAAAGAAGAACGACCCGCAGGCGCCGGTGATGAAGAGTCCGCGGAAGACCGGGCTCACCTACGACGAGCATGAAGAGGAAAGCCGTAAGGCGCAACGCAAGTCGGATCTGTGGATGATCGCGGGCACCGCGTTCATGGGCACCTATCTGCTGGGTCTGATCGGGCTACCGCTGTTCCTGTACGGGATGTACCTCTCGCGTAAGGCCCAGCAGGAGGGACTGACCGTCCGGCCGCTGCTGGTCACGCTCATCGGCTACCTGGTGATCCTCGACGGATTCCTCAATACCGTCGGCTGGGCGCTCGACTTCATCGCCAACCATTCGCTGCTCAACCGGGTGTTCTTCACCGCCTGGGGCAACTACGCCGACAACGGCGCCTACTTCTGGCAGTACAACGAGCTGTACGTCGGCGGTGCGTCGGCACCCGGCGAAAAGGGCTGGGAGGCAGTCGGAATCTTCGTCGTGTTCCCGATGCGGGTGGCCGCCGCCATCGCCTTCCTGCAGATGAAACGCTGGGGACACCAGTGGCTGACCGTCACCTGCTGGTTCGGGGTGGTGCTGTGGATCGGCTACATCTCCAACATGACCATGTACGCCGACCTGCGTTTCGACGGCACGATCCTGCCCGTGCTCGGCTGGTGGGCCTACGACATCATGTTCATCACACCGTTCCTGGCACTGCCGTTCCTGCACACGGTCAACCGTGAGATCTTCTCCGATTGACCTGCCCGCCAACGCCTTTCCGATACCCCTAGGAGTTCCCCGTGAACGCTCCCCTCAACAAGCAGGACCGCGACCGCAAGCGGGCGCTGATCGTCCTTCAACTCACCATCTACGGATTCCTGCTGTCGATGTTCATCCTGCAATTGGTCTGGTCGTTCCAGCGCGGCTGGTGGAACTGACGCCATGGCATTCACAGACAAGACCGGCGGCTCCGGCCGCGTCATGACCAATCCCACATCCGGTGGCCTGTCCTACGACCAGCACGAAGAAGACAGCAAGATCGCTCAGCGCCAAGCCGACAAGTGGCTCATCACCGGCACCGCCTTCATGGGCACGCTGGTGTTCGGTTTCATCGGTCTGCCGATCTTCCTGCGCGGGCTGTACCTGCAGCGCAAGGCCACCCAGGACGGCATGTCGGTGCGGCCGATCATGGTCACCCTCATCGGCTACCTGGTGATCCTCGACGCGTTCATCAACAGCATCGGCTGGGGTCTGGATCTGATGGCCAACCACTCGCTCCTCAATCGGGTGTTCTTCACCGCCTGGGGAAACTACGCCGACAACGGCTACTTCTGGGAATACAACTCACTGTTCATCGGCGGCACGTCGGCGCCCGGTGAGAAGGGCTGGGAGATCGCCTGCATCTTCGTGGTGTTCCCGATGCGCATCGCCGCCGGCATCGCGTTCCTGCAGATGAAACGCTGGGGTCATCAGTGGCTGATCGTCACCTGCTGGATGGGGGTGGTGATCTGGGTCGGCTATGTGGTGAACATGACCATGTACGCCGATATCCGTTTTGACGGAACGATTCTCCCGGTCGTCGGCTGGTGGGCGTTCGACATCTTCTATATAACGCCGTTCCTGGCCATCCCCTACCTCCACACGGTCAACCGCGAAATCTTCGCCGACTGAACTCACAAGGACCAACCATGAGCAAGAACACCACCGCGGCCGATTCCGAGGTCGACCAGGAACTCCCCCCGGGCACCACACCCGCATTCGCCCGGATGCACAAATGGCTCAAACGTTTCATCATCGTCTGTCTGTTCGGCCTCGTCATCGAGGGTGCGTTCACCGTCCCGGTGCTCGCCGTCTGGTACGGCGCGCCGACGCTGTCTCTCACCGAGATCTGTGACGAATTCATGAAGGTGCGCTGGAACGACGAGAAGGCCGAATGCAAGTATCCGCACCCGATCGACGGCCCGCCGTTCGGCGGTCCGGGTGAGGGCACCGGGCGCACCACCGCCAAAACCGAATGGGGTGTGCAACCCAAATCGAACCTCGACCGGATCGGGTTCCGGGAACTGGTGCGTAACAAGGAGGAACGTGAAGCCCGAGAGAAGGCCAAAGCACAGGCGGGCGCGAAGTGACACCGGCTCTTCTGATCACCGCACAGAGCATCGGGCTGGTCACCACCGAGGCTTTCCGCGCCCTCGCTGACCGGGCGATCGGGTTCGGAGCGAAAGTCCCGCTGAACGAGAAGGAAGTGTCGGCGTCCTGGCTCGCCGACGCTCTCGGCGTACCCCGCACCGCCATCGAATCGGTCACCGTCGTCGATGCGCATTCCGGAACCGCCAATCGTGCCCGTCTGGCGGTCAAGTCGGATACCCACCTGCCCGATTCGCTGTTCCTCAAACTGCCGCCGCGCAACTACCTGCAGCACGTGCTGATGAACGTCTTCCGGCTCGGTACCAAGGAGGTCCTCGCCTACGGGGCCTTCGGCGACGATCCGCCGGTGCGCACCCCCCGCTGCTATCTCGCTGTGGAGGACACCCTGCGCCGACGCAATGTCCTTCTGTTGGAGGATCTTTCAGCCACAGCAGAGTTCCGTACCGTCGTCGACGCCGTCACCGTCGCCGAGGCCGAGGCGGTGGTCGACGCACTCGCCGGGCTGCACGCACGGTTCTGGAATACCGACCGCTTCGACGGTGATCTATGGGAGCTCGCCCAGCGTTCACCCGCGGAGATCCGGCTCGGCGATCTGATCCGGCGTAAGTTCATCGGCACCATCACCGGGCACACCGCCGGCATCATTCCCGATGACCAGAAGCGCGACTGCCGGATCTTCTTCGAACGCAGCGCCGATATCGACGCGTTCTGGGCGTCGCAGCCGCGCACTTTGATTCACGGTGACACCCATCTGGGCAATCTGTTCTTCGAGGAGGGCAGGCCCGGATTCCTCGACTGGCAGGTCGCGATGGCCTGGCCCGGTATCCGCGACATCGCCTACTTCGTCACCGCATCCCTCGAGGCGGACGAGGCCCGCCGCATCGAGCGGGAACTGGTGCGGCGCTATGTGACCCGGCTCGGCGACCACGGCGTCGACACCGACGGCGACCACATGTGGACGCTGTACCGGGCGGCGATCACCGAACCGTGGCTGGCGTTCGTGTGCACCGCCGAGGCCGGCGAGCGGATGCAGTCGTTCGAGATCTCCAGGGTCGGCGTCGAACGTGCCGTCGCCGCTGTCGAGGCGCACGACAGTTTCACCGTCCTGCGCTCGCTGATCGACGCCCCCTCGAGCATCCCCGCCGGCTGACGATCAGAGCTGCGCGAGGAACCCGACGATGTCGTCGGCAAGCAGCGCGGGCTCCTCGAGCGCGGCGAAATGACCGCCGCGGGGCATGATCGTGAATCGTTCGACGGCGAAGAACCGTTCGGCGAGCTCACGTGGTGCCATCGCCAGATCGGCGGGGAACAGGGCGAATGCCGTTGGAATCTCGACGCGGGCGGGCGCCCAATCGGCCCCGCCATCGGACCAGTCGCCGGCAGCATCCGCGGTCTCGGCGGCAGTGCCCTCCCACGAGCCTGCGCCGGACTCGTCGGCTCCCCAATCCGATTCGTCGGTACCCCAGTCTGATTCGTCGGCTCCCCAGCCGGCGGCCGGTTCGGAGTACAGGCGCATCGACGACCGCACCGTACCGGTCAGGTACTGCACGGCGGCATTGGCGATGACATGGTCGTCGGCGATCGGGGTGTCGCTCCACGCGTCGTACAGGCTGCCGAGCCACGCCGCGAGCCCGAACGGGGTGTCGGCGAGCACCGATGCGATCAGGTTCGGCTGCATCGTGTTCGCGGTGAGGTAGAGGGCGCCGGCACCGAACTTTTCGATCGCCGTCAGGTACAGCGCCTCGGCGGGCGAGCAGTCGGTCACGTCGATGGTGTAGGCGAGATCGAACGGCACGTCCGTAAGATGTAGCGCCACAACACTGTCCGGATGACTCTGGGCGATGCTCTGGGCGACGGCACTGCCCCAGTCGCCGGCGTGGACGGCGAACCGTGAGTAGCCCACTTCGCCCATCAGGGTGTGGAAGTCTTCGGCTGCCAGGTCCCGCGACATCTCACCCTCGGGTTCGGTGCTGTACCAGAAACCCGGAATCGCCGGTGCCACCACATCGTGGCCGGCGTCGAGCAGCAGCGGGATGAGGTCGAGGAAGCGCAGCGGCGAATCGGGCCAGCCGTGGATCAGCAGAATCGGCGCCCCGGTGCTCTTGTCGGCACGGGCGACGATGGCGGCCAGCGTGCGGCCGTCGGCGAGCGTGGTCTCGTGATACCCGAGTGCTTCGACGCGGTCTTCGATTGCCCGCCAGTCGAATCCGTCACGCCAACGGTTGAGCAGACTGCGCTGGCGGTCCTGGGCGGGGCCGGGTGCGGCGGCGGCCGTGGGGACCAACCGCGGCAACCGCACACCGGCGATCCGGTCACTGACGGTGTCGAGAACGTCCTGGGGTACGCGGGGAAGCGGCGAGGTGGTCATCGTTGTGTCCTTTCATCGGGTAACACCAGAATCGCCCCCGCACCACCGTCACGGATTGGAAGAATCGGCCACATCTCTGCTGTCGAACGGGGACGCGCCGTCGCCGCGCAAGATGCGTCCGGGGGTGTCGCCGGCGAACAGCCGGAAGTCGCGGGTCATGTGCGACTGGTCGGTGTATCCGGCCTGCGTCGCGGCCTCCGCCGCCGACAGCCCGGCGTGCAGGAGCCGGTAGGCAGTGCGGGCCCGCCGGATCTGCTCGACGTTCTTGCGGCCGATCCCGGCCGTCTCCGTCACTATCCTCCGCACCGTCCGTTCGGCACCGGGAACGGACCTGCCGTCCAGAGCGCGTTCGACGAGTGGTTCGGCGACGAGCGCACCCTGCGACGCAAGGGAGTCGACGAGGCGTTCGAGGCCGTCGAGGTCCGGGACCGGGTAGCGGGTACCCCCGAGCAGGAACCAGTCGCCGTCGGTCTCCAGTTCACGGAACTCGTCGACGGGTTTGACGTCGATCCCCCGCAGGAACACGTGCGGTGCCAATTCGACACCCCAGTGCACCTGTCCGGCAGGTAGTTCCAGCGTCCGAGGGCGGGTAGCAGGACCGACCAGGGTAGCCGTCGGGGTGTCATCTCCGAGCAGCCCGAACGACAGTCCCCAGAACTCGGTCGCGGCGTCGGTGTAGGAACCATCGGTGTCGATCGACGCCCACCACACGATGGTCGCCAGCGGCGAACGCGCTGGCCGATAGCCGTATCCGGGCGGCACATCCGAGCGGTTCACGGGTCCCACCGTACCCGCGAACCGAACCCCTAGGGCGTGTCCTAGATCCGGTACTCCTGCAGCAGCCGCTTGGAGATGATCTGCTTCTGGATCTCGCTGGTACCCTCACCGATCAGCAGGAACGGGGCATCGCGCATGAGGCGTTCGATCTCGTACTCCTTGGAGTAGCCATAACCACCGTGGATGCGGAAACTCTGCTGGGTGACCTCGGCACACAATTCGCTGGCCATGTACTTGGACATTCCGGCGGCCACATCGTTGCGTTCGCCGGAATCCTTGAGCCGGGCGGCGTTGACCATCATCAGGTGTGCCATCTCGACCTTCGTCGCCATCTCGGCGAGCTGAAACGCGATGGCCTGATGCTGCGCGATCGGTTTGCCGAAGGTGCTGCGCTGCTGCGCGTACCGGATGGCGAGCTCGAACGCCCGCTGCCCCACGCCACACGCCCGCGCCGACACATTGACCCGGCCCACTTCCACACCGTCCATCATGTGGAAGAAGCCCTGGCCCGGTTCGCCGCCGAGGATTGTGTCCGCGGGGGCTGTGAAACCGTCGAACACCATCTCGGTGGTGTCGATGCCCTTGTAGCCGAGTTTGTCGATCTTCCCGGGAATCGTCAGACCCGGTGCCACCTCGCCGAATCCGGGGGTTTTCTCGATCAGGAAGGTGGTCAGGCCGCGGTGTTTCTTGGTCAGGTCGTCGTCGGTGCGGACCAGGACCGCCACCAGCGACGAACTGCCACCGTTGGTGAGCCACATCTTCTGGCCGTCGATGCGGTAATTGCCGTCGGCATCGGGACGCGCCTTGGTGCGGATCGCCGCGACATCGGATCCTAGTTCGGGTTCGGACATCGAGAACGCACCGCGCAGTTCACCTGTCGCCATCCGCGGGAGATAGTTCTGCTTCTGCTCATCGGTGCCGTGCTGGCGGATCATGTAGGCGACGATGAAATGGGTGTTGATCACCCCGGATACGCTCATCCAGCCGCGCGCGAGTTCTTCGACGCACAGGGCGTAGGTGAGCAGCGACTCACCGATCCCGCCGTATTCCTCGGGGATCATCAGCCCGAACAGACCCATCTCGGCCATCTGCTCGACGATCTCCGTCGGATAGGTGTCGGTCTTCTCCAGTTGCGAGGCAACCGGAATGATCTCCTTGTCGACGAATCGCCGGACGTTGCTGACGATTTCCTGCTGAACATCGGTCAACCCGACAGTCTGTGCAAGCGTTGCCATTACAGCTCCTGTTGTTGTGTATTCGCGGTCGAGAACTCATCTTGGCCCCCGGCGTCAAGGCTTCGGTCTTCCGTTGAGAGCCTGGCGTCACCGGACCCTTCGAGACCCTCGCTCCTTCGTCGCTTCGGCCTCAGGGATCAAGAAGGTGGACCATCTTCTTGAAGCACCGTGAGGATCCAACCACCGAACCCCCAGGAACCAAAAGCAGAACACCACCTTGAAGCACCATGAAGATCCAACCACCGAACCCCCAGGAACCAAAAGCAGAACACCACCTTGAAGCACCATGAAGATCCAACC
>NZ_JAGQTN010000273.1 GCF_020438995.1 Gordonia sp. (in: high G+C Gram-positive bacteria) | reverse complement strand
TGGCAACCTGCACTTCGAGACCGGCGCCGACGCCGACAACGGCATCGGGTAACGGGCATCGGGTAACGGGCATCGGCTGAGTCCGGCGGTCGATGACCGCGACAATACAACACCCCACCGGCGGCGAACGCGAGAAGCGTTCGCCGCCGGTGGGGTGTTGATGTCAAGGTTGGCATTCACTGGGCTGGTCAAAGTGTGCACCTCCTTGGCGATGGCGGCGTCAGCCCAGCAACGCTGGTGGCTCGTCCCCTTCGCGCAAAATCATAGCTGCGCACGCCTGTTGGTGGAGGTGCTTGTGAAAGCTTGCCTCCACCAACAGATCACAAGATCGTGATCGGGAATCAGCACCGCCTGGACGTGTATCCCTGGCTCTCCCACGGACGGCTGGACAGCAGGAACGCCGAGCACAATCCCCGGTCGGCGTAGTTCTTTGCGATCCATCGATGTCCCTGCACGAGAGCGAAGTACCCCGCTCGCAACTGCCACGGCACTGCCCCCGGCAAGGCAGGTGCCCGGCCCTCGCCCATGGCTCTTGTTTCTGCGTGGCTCAGAAGAACCCAGCATCGTCCGCGTGGGAGATCGCGATCAAGACCCGGATGGGTCGGCTCGAGGGCACGGGCATCCTGTCGGGCTGGGCCCAGACGCTCAACGCCATGGCGGCGTCGGAACTTGTGATGGATTCGGCGGATGCGACTTTGGCGGGTCAACTGAACTGGGACCACCGCGACCCGTTCGACAGGATGATCGTCGCCCAGGCCACCCGGCGTGGCCTCGCGATCGCCACCAGTGACCGAGTAATCCGCGAGGGTGCGATGACGCCGGTCATCGTCACCGGGTAGGCGCGCAGCCGCGACTCGAACTGCGTCCCGCTTATCGGATATCGCGATAACCGATCAGCGGCACGAAGTCGGTGACGCGGGAACGTCGTCGTCGTGGTGTTCGCCCCCGGCGTAACCGGGGGTGGAACATGTGCGTCGGCCTCGGGGTTGAGTCGAGCAGACTGAACTTTGGAGGTTGTATGTCCAACACACACTCAGTGCCGGTCCTGTTCGTTCCCGATCTGGTGGTTCTGCCCGGCATGGTGGTACCCATCCCGCTCGACGACGCCGCGCAGGCGACCGTCGACGCTGCCCGCGCCACCGAAAGCGGCAAGCTGCTGGTGGCGCCGCGTCTGGACGACCGGTATCCGACACACGGCGTGATCGTGTCGATCGTGCAGGCCGGACGCATTCCGGGCGGGCAGCAGGCTGTCGTCGTCAAAGGTGAGAAACGGGCGCAGATCGGGTCCGGGACACCCGGGCATGGTGCGGCGTTGTGGGTCGAGGTGACCGAACTCGATGATCCACCCGTCACCGATGAGGTGAAAGACCTTGGCGCCGAATATAAGAAGCTGGTGCTGGCGATGCTGCAGCGCCGGGAGGCATGGCAGATCATCGACGCCGTCAACAAGATGACCGACCCGTCGGCGCTCGCCGACACATCCGGGTATTCGTCGTGGCTGACCGATGAGCAGAAACGCGAATTGCTCGAAACCGCCGACGTCGCACAGCGATTGCGCTCGCTCATCGAATGGACCGGGGAACACCTCGCCGAGACCGAGGTGAGCGACAAGATCGCCGCCGATGTCCGCGACGGAATGGAGAAGCAGCAGAAGGAATTTCTGCTGCGTCAGCAGCTCGCCGCGATTCGTAAGGAACTCGGCGAGGACGAACCCGAAGGCGCCGACGACTACCGGGGGCGCGTTGAGGCCGCGGACCTGCCCGACAAGGTGCGCGAGGCGGCCCTGCGGGAGGTCGGCAAACTGGAACGGGCCAGCGACCAGTCGCCGGAGACCGGATGGATCCGCACGTGGCTGGACACCGTGCTCGACCTGCCGTGGAACGTCACCACCACCGACTCCACCGACATCGCCGGCGCCAGGGAGATCCTCGACGCCGACCATCACGGACTCGATGACGTCAAGGACCGCATCGTCGAATATCTTGCGGTGCGGGCACTTCGGGCCGAACGCGGGCTGCAGGTCGTCGGCGGGCGAGGTTCGGGTGCGGTGATGGTGCTGGCCGGTCCGCCCGGCGTCGGCAAGACCTCACTCGGTGAGAGTATGGCGCGGGCGCTGGGTCGTGAGTTCGTGCGCGTGGCGCTCGGCGGCGTGCGGGACGAAGCCGAGATCCGGGGTCACCGGCGCACCTATGTCGGCGCGCTGCCCGGGCGCATCGTGCGCGCCATCAGTGAAGCCGGATCGATGAATCCCGTTGTGCTGCTGGATGAGATCGACAAGGTGGGTTCGGACTACCGGGGTGATCCGGCGGCCGCGCTGCTGGAGGTGCTCGACCCGGCGCAGAACCACACCTTCCGCGACCACTACCTCGACTTCGACCTGGACCTGTCCGATGTGGTGTTCCTGGCCACGGCCAACGTTATCGAGAACATCCCGGCGGCGCTGCTGGACCGGATGGAACTGGTGACCATCGACGGGTACACCGAGGACGACAAGGTGGCGATCGCGCGTGGGCATCTGGTGCCGCGGCAGATCGAGAGGGCCGCGTTGTCCGCCGACGAGGTGACCGTCGGTGATGACGCATTGCGTGAGATCGCGGCGAACTTCACCCGCGAACCCGGTGTGCGGCAATACGAACGGCTGCTGGCGAAACTGACGCGCAAGGTGGCGACGAAACTCGCCGCGGGCAAGGCATCGGCACCGGTGATGATCGGAGTCGACGACCTCAAGGAGTATCTGGGGCGGCCCCGGTTCCTGCCCGAATCGGCGGAACGGACCGAAGTTCCCGGTGTGGCAACGGGTTTGGCCGTGACTGGAATGGGCGGCGATGTGCTGTACATCGAGGTGAGCGCCACCGGCTCCGGCACCGAGGACGGCGAGCCACGTCTGCAACTGACCGGACAGCTCGGTGACGTGATGAAGGAGTCCGCGCAGATCGCGCTGTCGTATGTCCGTTCGCACGCAAGCGAACTCGGCGTCGATCCGGCCGCACTGAACCGCACCGTCCATGTGCACGTGCCGGCGGGCGCGGTGCCCAAGGACGGGCCGTCGGCGGGTGTCACCATGGTCACCGCACTGGTGTCGATGGCGACCGGGCGCCGGGTGCGCGGCGATGTCGGGATGACCGGCGAGGTCACTCTCAACGGGCGGGTGCTGCCGATCGGCGGGGTGAAGCAGAAACTGCTTGCCGCACAACGCAATGGGCTCAGCACCGTGTTCATCCCGCAACGCAACGAACCCGACCTCGACGACGTGCCCACCGAGATCCTCGACGCCTTGGAGGTGATCCCGATGACGGATGTCGCGGAGATTGTTTCCCGGGCACTGGACCCGGCCGCGGAGTCTTCTGCGTCGGCGGCCTGAGTTCTTGACCCAAACCCCACCGCACGGCCTCGGCATCGACATTATTGTGATGCCGACGCTGAGCGGTGGGGTTTCGGGCGGTCAGTGCGCGTAGTGGCGGTGATCGGTGGTGTACTCGGGAATGCCGTAGACGTCGAGTCGGTGCCGTACCTGGCGGGTCAGGTAGCGGCTCGAGACCTTCTGCAGTGCCGGTAGCCGACCGGCCGCGGCGACCGTGACCAGCCGGCCGCCGATGAACGGGCCGGTCGCGGCGATGCGGGCCAGGTCACCGATGCCTATGTTGACGCCCATCCGCTTGGCGGTCCGGGGGTTGAAGTCGCAGAAGGCGCCGCAGAACGCTGCCTTGCTGTAGCTTTTCTCCACCGAGTCGGCCATGCGGTCGAACAGTCGGTCGGTCGGTCGTAGATAGGCATCCATCGTGGAGGTGACCAGGCTGCGGCAGGAGTCGTCGAATCCGTCTCGCAGGGGGGCGCCGCGGACGTGGAACATGTCGACGATGTCCTGCGGGTCAGCGGGCAGGAGTTCTTCGGGCAGGCCGAGCAGAAAACACCGGTACCGGTAGAACTCGATCATCGCGCGCTCGTCGTCGGTGAAGCCGCGGCCGGCGCGCAGAGCCCCACGGGAAACCAGGTACGGGCCGATCATTCCGGCGGGCAGTTGGTCGAGCTGGGGGATGGGGAGTCCGTAAACGGCCGCGTCCCAGGCACGTCCGGACCGCCCGCTGCCGCGGGTGAGCGCGTTGTAGCGCACCATCGAGTGCATCACCCGAACCATCACCGCCGCCTCGAACCCGGGGCCGAAACGCACGAGTGCACCGGGCAGGGTGGTGACGGTGAAGAAAGCGGTGGTCTCGTTGACCCGGTACGCCGCCCGCCTGCCCGACAACGCGCCTGTCAGCGTCATCGGCAGCGCGGCATAACTGTTGGTGAAGGTGGCGATGAAGGCACCGCGGGTCACGAACGGGGCGATGAGCCCGGTGATCAGGCGGGACCGTGCGGCGCCCCGCTCGATGAGATCGTGGTCGATCCAGTCAGGCTTCTCCTCCATGACGGCGAGCAGGCCGGCCAGCTCCGGGGGCGCCTCCGGAACGTTCTCGATACCCTCCCGGCACGCCCGGCGGATCAGGCCGATGAGTTCGGTCACCGAGAGGTCCCGGGACAGCGCGGCGACCCGGTCCGCGGGGACGTCGCCGAGGTAGAGCGCGGTCCGCATCAGCTCCACAAGGCGTGCGTCATCGAGGTACGCCGCTCGGTTGCCTCTCCGGGGTGGTAGGGCACTCTTGGCGGCGGGATCGGTGGTGAACCGCTCCGGAGTCGCCGTGAAGTCGAGATTCCCGTACATCTCGGGAAGGTCGTCGGCCTGCCGGAGGACCCTGGCCGCCAGTTTGGGGTAGTAGGTCGCCATCTTCCTCCCAACGGACGCAACTGCCCGAACTGTAATGCTTCGTCGTAGGTCTGGATGGTGGGGTCCGCCGCTTTGGGAAGTATGAGCGACATGTACTCAACTTTTTTCCGGGATCGGGAACAGATCGGGACGGTCGCCCGTTGGACAGACCATGGAACTTGAGCAATATCCACTCAACTTGAGTTGACCGCAGACGATCGTTCGGCTAGAACATGAGTCGGCTGCACTGAAGTTGAGTGCCTGCGCAGGTTTCGGGCAAACCAACCCGCGCCGCATCGGCGCCGGTCGCAGAAGCTTGGGCGCAACGCCCTGAAACAGGAGGATAAACAGATGTCACGTGCTGTTGGAATCGACCTCGGCACCACCAACTCCGTCGTCTCGGTGCTGGAAGGTGGCGAATCGACCGTCATCGCCAACGCGGAGGGTTCGCGGACCACGCCGTCCGTCGTCGCCTTCGCCCGCAACGGTGAGGTCCTGGTGGGTCAGCCCGCCAAGAACCAGGCCGTCACCAACGTCGACCGCACCATCCGCTCGGTCAAGCGCCACATGGGCGAGGACTGGACCGTCGACATCGACGACAAGAAGTACACCCCGCAGGAAATCAGCGCGCGTACGCTCATGAAGCTCAAGCGCGACGCCGAGGCCTACCTCGGCGAGGACGTCGAGGACGCCGTCATCACCGTCCCCGCCTACTTCAACGACTCGCAGCGCCAGGCCACCAAGGAAGCCGGCCAGATCGCCGGCCTGAACGTGCTTCGCATCGTCAACGAGCCCACCGCCGCGGCCCTGGCCTACGGCCTGGACAAGGGTGAGAAGGAACAGACCATCCTGGTCTTCGACCTCGGCGGCGGCACCTTCGACGTCTCGCTGCTGGAAATCGGCGACGGCGTCGTCGAGGTCCGCGCCACCTCCGGCGACAACAACCTCGGTGGTGACGACTGGGATCAGCGCGTCGTCGACTGGCTGGTGGAGAAGTTCAAGTCGCAGAACGGCATCGACCTGACCAAGGACAAGATGGCCCTGCAGCGTCTGCGTGAGGCCGCGGAGAAGGCCAAGATCGAACTGTCGGCATCGCAGTCGACCTCGATCAACCTGCCGTACATCACCGTCGACGCCGACAAGAACCCGCTGTTCCTCGACGAGCAACTCTCGCGCGCCGAATTCCAGAAGATCACCTCCGATCTGCTCGAACGCACCCGCGCACCGTTCCAGGCCGTCATCAAGGACGCCGGGATCTCGGTCGGCGACATCGACCACGTGGTCCTCGTCGGCGGCTCGACCCGGATGCCCGCGGTCACCGACCTGGTCAAGGAACTGACCGGCGGTCAGGAACCCAACAAGGGTGTCAACCCCGACGAGGTCGTCGCGGTGGGTGCGGCCCTGCAGGCCGGCGTGCTGCGCGGCGAGGTCAAGGACGTGCTGCTGCTCGACGTGACCCCGCTGAGCCTCGGCATCGAGACCAAGGGCGGCGTGATGCACAAGCTGATCGAGCGCAACACCACCATCCCCACCAAGCGGTCGGAGACCTACACCACCGCCGAGGACAACCAGCCTTCGGTGCAGATCCAGGTGTATCAGGGTGAGCGTGAGATCGCCTCGCACAACAAGCTGCTCGGTTCGTTCGAACTCGGCGGCATCGCGCCCGCACCGCAGGGCGTCCCGCAGATCGAGGTGACCTTCGACATCGACGCCAACGGCATCGTGCACGTCACCGCCAAGGACAAGGGCACCGGCAAGGAGAACAGCATCCGCATCCAGGACGGTTCGGGCCTGAGCAAGGACGAGATCGACCGGATGATCAAGGACGCCGAGGCGCACGCCGACGACGACCGCAAGCGTCGCGAGGAGGCCGAGACCCGCAACCAGGCCGAGTCGCTGGTCCACCACACCGAGAAGTTCCTCAAGGACAACGACGACAAGGTGTCGGCGGAGCTCAAGGACAAGGTCAACGCCGCGATCGCCGAGGCCAACGAGGCACTCAAGGGCACCGACATCGGCGCCATCAAGAGTGCCATCGAGAAGCTGTCGGAGCAGTCGCAGGAAATGGGTCAGGCCATCTACGCCGCGGCCCAGGCCGACGCCGCCACCGTCGCTGACGACGCGGATGCCGGTGCCGGTGCCGACGACGTGGTCGACGCAGAGGTCGTCGACGAGGACAAGAAGTGACCGCTCCGGGCCCCCAGCCTGACGAGCCGATCACTGTCAGCGACCGGCGGCGCATCGATCCCGAGACGGGAGAGGTGCGCCCCGGCGCCGCGGCTACAGAACAGGTGGGGCAGACGGACGCCCAGGCCGAGCAGGCGCAGGCCGAGCCGGTGCAGGACGAACAGGAGCAGGTCGAACAGGTGCCGGCGGACAAGACCGCCGAACCGCAGCCTGCCGCCGCACCCGACGAGGCTGCCCAGGCCAACGCCGAACAGGTTGCCGAGCTGACCGCCGCGCTGCAGCGTGAACGCGCCCAGTTCGCCAATTTCAAACGGCGCAGCGCAGAGGAGAAGCAGGGGTCGGTGGCCTACGGCAAGCGGGTGCTGGCCGAGAAGCTGCTGCCGATCCTCGACGACCTCGACCGGGCACGTGCCCACGGCGACCTCGCCGACGGCCCGCTCAAGGCCGTCGCCGACAAGCTGGGCGCGGTGCTCACCGCCGAGGAACTGGTGCCGTTCGGCGAGCCCGGTGACCCGTTCGATCCGGAACTGCACGAGGCGGTGCAGAATGACGGCGACGGCACCGATCCGGTGCTCGGCGCCGTGTACCGCTGCGGATATCGGTTCGGCGACAAGGTGATCCGTACCGCGATGGTGACCGTCACCGACGCTCCGGCGGTTTCCGACGGCGAGTAGCTCGGCTGCGCGGCGCACACGACAGCTACACCACATGCAGGGTGTGCCCGGTGACGGCAGTGCACGTCACCGGGCACACTGCAATAGAACTTCACGACAAATCACAGGTCAGCGGCGCCGCGCCGGTACCGCGACCGCACGTATCAAGGAGGTGACGTCCGATGGCTCCACAACGCGAATGGCTCGAACGAGACTTCTACAAGGACCTCGGCGTTGCTTCTGACGCTTCGTCTGAGGAAATCCAGAAGGCTTACCGCAAGCTCGCCGCAGAGCTGCACCCTGACCGCAATCCGGGTAACGCGGAGGCCGAAGAGCGATTCAAGAGGGTGTCTGAAGCAAAGAGCGTTCTATCGGATCCCGAGAAGAAGAAAGAGTACGACGAGACCCGCGCGATGTTCGCCGGCGGGAGGTTCCGCGGCGGCGGCAACGGTTTCCCCGGCGGTTTCCCGGGCGGCGGTGGCACCACCTACACGACCAGCACGGGCGCCGATTTCAACATCGGCGACCTGTTCGGCGGCGGCGGAGGTGGTGGTGGCGGCGAATCCGGTGGTTTCGGTGACATCTTCGAAGGCCTGTTCAACCGAGGCGGCCGGGCGCAGTCGACCTCGCGGCCGCGACGCGGCAAAGACCTCGAAACCGAGACGACGCTGACCTTCCGCGACGCCGCGGTCGGTACCACGGTACCGCTGCGGGTGACCAGTCCGTCGCCGTGCACGTCGTGCCACGGCAGCGGCGCCAAAGCCGGCACCAGCCCAAAGGTATGTGCATCGTGCAATGGTTCGGGCTATGTCAGCCGCAACCAGGGCGCGTTCGGTTTCAGCGAACCCTGCCAGGATTGCCAGGGCACCGGATCCCGGATCGACGACCCGTGCACGGACTGCGCCGGCAGCGGTGTCACCGTCCGCGCCCGCACCATCAACGTCCGTATCCCCCCGGGGGTGGAGGACGGCCAGCGTATCCGCCTCGCCGGTCAGGGCGAGGCCGGTCGGCGCGGCGCACCGTCGGGCGACTTGTACGTGGTCGTGCACGTCAAGGCCGACAGGGTGTTCACGCGCACCGGCCAGGACCTCAAGCTCACCCTGCCGGTGAGCATCTCCGAACTGATACTGGGTGCGACGGTGTCGGTGCCCACTCTCGAGGGATCGGTCGGTGTCAAGATCCCGGCCGGTACCACCGACGGGCGCACGCTGCGGGTTCGCGGCAGGGGAGTGCCCAAGCGGGCCGGTGGCGCCGGGGACCTGCTGGTCACGGTCAAGGTCGCGGTGCCGCCGAAGCTCGACGACGCCGCACGTGAGGCCATGCAGGTCTACGCCCAGGCCGAACGTGCATGCGGATTCGACCCACGGGCCGACTGGGGACGGTGACCGGACCATGAACACCCCATCGAACCCTGAGCGCATGGGTAAGGACGGCGTACCCGGCGGCCGGGACGACACGACCGCGGTGTTCATGATCTCCGTGGCGGCCGAGCTGGCCGGCATGCACGCGCAGACGTTACGCACCTACGACCGGCTCGGACTGGTCACCCCGCACCGCACCAGCGGCGGTGGCCGCCGCTACTCCTCGCGGGACGTCGAACTGTTGCGGGAGATCCAGCGCCTGTCCCAGGAGGAGGGGGTCAATCTCGCGGGCATCAAACGGATCATCGACTTGAGCAATCAGGTCGACGCCCTGCGCGCGCGGGTCGGCGAGCTCACCGAGGAACTGGACCGGTCGCGGTCGCGTCGCGGTGGTGAACTGGTCCCGGTGCCGCGCACGAGCGCGCT
This sequence comes from Gordonia sp. (in: high G+C Gram-positive bacteria), assembly GCF_020438995.1. GTDB lineage: Bacteria > Actinomycetota > Actinomycetes > Mycobacteriales > Mycobacteriaceae > Gordonia. The sequence goes on along the minus strand of NZ_JAGQTN010000273.1, from coordinate 11,505 downwards.
GGTGGTGTGGCAACCACGGCGGCGCAGATCTGACGGACAGGGTCGATCAGAAGGACAGGGTCGATCCTCAGAAGGTCAGCAGCGGCCATCGGACGCGTGAGCGTAACAGTGTGACAACGAACTGGGAATGAACAGTCTGAGGTGCCCGTCGCAGGTGCTGCCGCTCCCCCTAGAGTAGGGGGAATGCCCGACCCGGTCGGGTGACGAGACTTGGACCGAGGGACACACAATGACGCATGCCGCTGACGACCCGGATTCGGAGGCGCCGACCGTACCCGTCGGTCGCCACGAAGCCGGCGGGAACGGCAGCGTGCTCGGCCTGACCATCACCGACGACGCGATCGTGTCGGTGGTCAGGGGACCGGCCGGTGACATCGTCGCCAGCAACATCGTCGACCTTGAGGACGGTACGTCGGAGGAAGCCGCGTTCGACGCGATCACCGAACTCATCGACTCGGTCCCGATGGCCGTCGACGCCATCGGGATCGCGGCGTCCCGTCAGTCCACCGGCGACTATCTGGCGCGGCAGTTCGCCCCGGGGGTGCTGGTGCCGGCGTGGGTGCCGAAGGTCCGGATGGTGGATTTCCCGGTCGCATTGGCCGAGGTCGCCAGAGTAGAACCGACCCGCGGCGGCGTGATCGCCGTCGTCGACCTCGACGCCGAAGGCGTTCCGTCGGCCGGCCGGTCCATCATCACCGTCGACGTGCAATCGGGTGCGATCGTCGGAACGGCAGAGTTCAACGACGGATCGCCGGCGCCCATCACCGAACCCGAAGGGGCCAACGCGGTGGCCGACGCGGTCACCACGATGCCCGGCGGGGCCTCCGTGGCGCAGGTGCTGTGCACCGGTACCGGCGCCGAGCTCCCGGGCGTGGCGCCCGCCTTCGAGTACGCGGTGGCCAGGCCGGTCTCGATCGCGACGGCCCCGACCCTGGCGGGAGCGACCGGGGCGGCCATATCCGCGCAGCGGCTGTCGGCGGAACCGGTCGGTACCACCGTCCGCACCCCCGTGGCCGCCGTCGTCGACAAGCCCGAGGCCCCGCGGCGACGGTGGTGGCCCGCGGCTGCGGCGATCGTCGGTGCACTTCTTCTCGGTGGCATCGTCGGTGCGCTGATCGGCGGTGGGTCAGAATCCGAGCCGGAGACGGTGTCGAACATCGCGGATGCGACGGCGACGGTCACCCGGACGACGACCAAGAAGATCACCCGGCCCCGGACGACCGTCACCACGACGGTCAGCGGGAACGCGGCCACCGTCACCGAGACGGTCAAGAGCAACGCGGCTCCCACCGGGGTCCGGACCGTGACGCGCACGGCCGCGGATACCAAGACCCGGACCGCGACCGTCACTGAGACCGTCCGCGACGTGGAGACAGTGACGATCACCGAGCCCCCGCAGATCAACATCCCGCCGGAGACCATCACGATCACCGACACGGTCACCGTGCAGGTTCCCGCGGGATAGTCGCCGGGGGCGGGACTCAGATCACGGGATCGTGCTGGATCCTGCGGGCCGGCACCCCGGTGATGATCAGCCGGGTGCGGGTGGACTCGATCATGTCTGCCGAACCTGCCACCAGAACCTGGTGGTCGCTCCAATCTTGGTACCCGACAACGACATTGGCCAGCGTTCCATAGCGGTGCTCGATACCGAGTGCCGTCGGGGTGACCGACGCGTCCAGCCACCACGGGTCCTCGGTGTGTTCGGACACCGCGGTGATCATCAGCCACGGGTTGGTGGCGCAGATGCGGCGCAGCACCGCGAGATCGTACAGCTCTCCCGGGTAGCGGGCCCCGTAGAAGACGTGTGTCGGTACCTGGTCGACCCGGCGCGCCATATCCAGCAGCAGTGCGCGCAGCGGGGCCAGACCCGTCCCGCCCGCCACCATGAGCACCGGACGTCCGGGTTCGATGTGCAGCGTGCCGTGCGCCTGGGCGAACGTCCACTGGTCGCCGACGGCGGTCTCTTTCACCACCGACGTACTGAACAGCCCGCCGGGCACCGCACGCACATGGAACTCGATCTCGCCGTGCTTGTTGGGCGGGATCGCGGGGGACAGATTGCGCCATGTCGTGGGCCATTGCGGGATCTGTACTTCGAGGTACTGCCCGGACTTGTACGCCGGCCGGTTCTGCGCCACCAACCGGACCACGGCCAGGTCCCGGGAGATCTGGAACTTCTCGACGACCTGCGCCGTCCACCGGGCCGGTCCCTCGGCCATCTGCGCGGCGCCGCGCATCACGCCGGTGGTCAGCAGCATCGCCTGTGACGCCGCCTGCTGGGTGTCGTCATCCCAGTCCGGCCCCATGATGGCGGCGAACTCGTCCATCAGCGCCCGGTACATGTGGTCGTACGCCTCGGGCGAGATGTCGTACTTACGGTGGTCTCGGCCGAGCTGGGCCAGGAACTCCACCAGTTCGTCCTGCCCGCCCGGTGCGGGGATCGCCTCTAGGACATGGTCGATGACGCCGGCGAACTTGCCGCGTGTCTCCGTCATCGACGGCCCGAACAGGTCGCGCAGGCCGGGTTCGATGCTGAACAGCCGCGCGTACACGTTGGTGGCAAAGCCCTGCTGGTCGTGATTGACCAGGTCGCGCAGGCGGTGCAGACCGTGCCGGGAATGGCTGACCACGGGGTATCGGTACCTCCTGTCTCCCGGCTCCGCCCCGGGTATGGATTCATCAGGCTGAAGTCAATATTCTAGTCGTTGATCCTGACCGGTTGTTTATGTGACGATGCGCATTGACGTTTCGGATGTCGTCGGCTCGTCGCATCGAGAGTACGGGCCGGTCATACGGACTAATCCTGATCGTCAGACTGATCGTGAGACGACGGGTATGCGACGCTCGGGGGGTGGACACGTTGGGTGGCGAACTGCCGGGGATCGTCGACGCGCATCTGCATCAGTGGAATCCGCGCCGGAAGCCGTCGTCGGACGTTGTCAGCCGGGGCCTGCACTACGTGACCGACCTGGGCAGACAGACCGTTCCCAGGGTGATCGGACGTCGTGAACCGGAGTTCCTGCTCAACCCGTCCGCGTTGCTGCGTGCCTACGAACCGCGCGACTACCTTGCCGACGGGGCGCGGGTGCTGCCGGTCACCGGAGCACGTATCGACACCGTGGTGTGCGTGGAGTCGCTGTCGCTGTCCGGCAGGGACACCTCGCCGATGGCCGAGACCGCCTATCTGACGTCATTGCCGTTCGGGGCGGGAGGCGCGCCGCACGTGGGTGCGATCGTCGTCGCCGCCGATCCTCGGGACGACGACCTCGGCCGGCAACTCGATGAGTGTGCGGCGGCATCGGATCTGCTGCGCGGGGTGCGCTGGTGCGCCGCCCGGCATCCGGATTCGGGGGTCCGGGACTTCGCCGCCGCCGAAAACATCCTGCCGTCGGCCGAGTTCCTGAACGGATTCGAGACGATCGCCGGGCGCAGGCTGGTGTTCGAGGTGATGTGCTACTCGCATCAGCTCTACGACGTGGTGATCCTGGCCCGCGAATTTCCCGACACCACCATCGTCGTCGACCACATGGGTATCCCCGTCGGCGCGTTCGGACCCGTCGGTGCCCGGACCGGTGCGACGGCCGCCAACCGCGCCGACATCTTGCGGTTGTGGCGCGAACGCATCACCACGCTGGCGACGTACCCGAATGTGGTGGTCAAGTTGTCGGGGCTGGCGCTGCCCGTCCTCGGCTACGGCAAGGCCCGCTGGGGCAATATCGGCGGTCGGGAGACCCTGGCCGAGATGGTGGGTCCGCTGGTGGAACATCTGGCGGCCAGGTTCGGACCCGAGCGGCTCCTGTTCGGCTCGAACTATCCGGTGGACAAGCCCAATGCCACACTCGAGGATCTGGTGGGTGCGCTCACAGACATCCTCGATGATCGTGGATCTTATTGGTTGAGAAGGATTTTCGCCGACAACGCACGGGCGGTCTATCGGCTCGGCGCCCCGGACGACCCGGCTCCCGGCGAGTAGGGCGTGGCTCCCGAGGGTGCGTCTCAGATACCGATCACCAAGGGAACCAGCCGAACCGGCGTGCGGGGCGCGGGCGTTCGGGGGGTGTCACGTCTCGCATCGTGCGGGCGATGATCGTCACGAACTCCTCGCAGGTCTCGTAGCGGTCGGCGGCGTCCTTGGCGAGGGCCTTGGTGAACACCGAATTGAGCGAACTCGGCAGCCAGGGGCGGCGCGAGGTGAGCGGCGGGATCGGGTCATGGATGTGTGCGTAGGTGATCGCGAATGCCGTCTGGCGCGGGAAAGGCGGTTTGCCGGTGAGCCATTCGACGAGGCTGCACGCCAATGCGTACTGGTCGGTGGCCGGGGAGAGTTTTTGCGCCTGAAGCAGTTCCGGAGCCGCATAGGCGATGGAACCGCGTACCCGGCCGTTGCGGGCCAGGGGCCTGGTGTCGTCGAGGAATTGGGCGATACCGAAATCGCTGAGGACGGCGTCGGCCTCGCCCAGGGTCGGCGAGGTCAGCAGGATGTTCGCGGGTTTGACGTCGCGGTGGATCACCTCGTTGCGGTGGGCGTGGTCGAGGGCCGCCGCGCTCTGGGACGCCACTCGCACTATCGTCGGCAGGTCCGGTTCGGTGTCCGGCCGGGGGATGAGGATGTCGGAGGCGGGGCCGCCCGCGTACTGCATCGCCAGCCACGGCGTTATGCGCCCATCGCCGGTCATCTCTCCATGGCTGTACATCCGCACGATGTTGCGGTGTCGCAGCAGTGAGGCGATCTCGAATTCGCGCTCGAATCGTGCGCGGGCCTGATGCTGACCGGCCTCACCGGCGTGCAGCACTTTGAGAGCCACCTCGTGCGGTTCCGCGGGCCGCGGGATGCGCGGCCGGGCGAGGTACACGTCGGCACTGCTGCCCGCGCCGACGAGCCGTTCGATGAGGTAGTCGCCGACCGCGGTGCCAGGCGCTGGAGTCTCACGGGTCGCTGCCACGTCGTCAGCGTAAGGGCAGGTGCGGGTTTGGGGCCGAATGGGTGCCCCCGGTACGGTCGCACTCCATAATGTGTGGCTATGCCGACAACTGATGTTGCCCCGCTCGCCGCGTTGCTGCCCGAGTCGATGGTGGTCACCGATCCCGATATCCTCGAAGGTTATCGGCAGGACCGCGCCCAGGACCCCGACGCCGGAACGCCGCTCGCGCTGGTGCGTCCGGTCACCACCGAGGACGTGCAGACGACGGTGCGCTGGTGCGCCGCCAACGGGGTGCAGATCGTCACCCGCGGCGCCGGAACCAGCCTGTCCGGCGGCGCGACCGCCGTCGACGGCGCGATCATGCTCTCCACCGAGAAGATGCGCGAGATCACGATCGACACCAGCACCCGCACCGCGGTCAGTCAGCCCGGAATGTTCAATTTCGAGGTCAAGGAGGCGGCCAAGGCGCACGGTCTCTGGTATCCGCCGGATCCGTCGTCGTTCGAGATCTGCACCATCGGCGGCAATGTCGCCACCAATGCGGGCGGACTGTGCTGTGTCAAGTACGGCGTCACCACCGACTACGTGCTCGGCCTGCAGGTGGTTCTCGCCGACGGCCGCGCGGTCCGGCTCGGCGGCAAACAGCTCAAGGATTCGGCGGGTCTGCCGCTGACCAAACTGTTCGTCGGCAGCGAGGGTCTGCTGGGGATCGTCACCGAGGTCACGCTGCGGCTCATCCCGGAGCAGGCGGCGGCCTCGACGGTGGTCGGGTCGTTCCCCTCGGTGCGCGAGGCCAGCGAGGCGGTGCTGGAGATCACCGGCAGGATCCGGCCGGCGATGCTGGAATTCATGGACAAGGTGTCGATCAACGCCGTCGAGGACATGCTGCACATGGACCTCGACCGGAACGCCGGCGCGTTGCTGGTGGCCCAGTCCGACGCGCCCGGACCGGCAGCTGCGGCCGAGGTGGCGTTCATCGAGGAGGTGTTCGGGCGGCACGGCGCGTCGGAGGTGTTCTCCACCACCGACCCTGCCGAGGGCGAGGCGTTCACGGTGGCGCGCCGGATGGCGATCCCCGCCGTCGAGCGCCTCGGGTCGCTGCTGCTCGAGGATGTGGGCGTACCCATCGCGATGCTGCCCGACCTCATCGAGAAGGTGGCGGCGATCGCCGACGACGAGCGGGTGATGATCTCGGTCATCGCGCACGCCGGCGACGGCAACACCCATCCACTGATCGTCTTCGACCCCGCCGATGCCGACGAAACCCGGCGCGCCAATTCGGCGTTCGGGCGCGTGATGGACGCGGCCATCGAACTCGGTGGCACCATCACCGGCGAGCACGGTGTCGGCAGGCTCAAGAAGGCGTGGCTGCCCGATCAGGTGGGTCCCGATGTCATGGCGATGACCGCCGCCATCAAGAAGGCACTCGACCCGGAAGGCCTGCTCAACCCCGGCGTCCTGCTCTGAGGCATCCCCATTCCGGTGTGAGTGCGTCATTTGTACGTAGGACAGCACCCTCCGGTCATCGAAACAGTACCTATCGTCATTTGTACCCACGCACGTGGCGGATAAGACAACGCGGAAGGCTATATCGATGTCAAAGAAGCTGGTTATCGCGGTTCTGGCATTCATGACAGGGCTTGGGTTGCTGACTGTCAGCGCAGCGCAAGCCCCGGCCCGTCCAGGGGACGGACCTGACCACGGGAACGGGTCCAATCGGCTCGTGATCAAGGTGTCCGCGTATATCACCCATGACATGGACGATCCGCGGGTCATCATCACCACCAAACGCGGGCGGTATGTCGCCACGGCTCGAGAGGTGTCCAGGCACCGTGTGGAGTCGTATTGGATGGAATTTCGGTACATAGCTCGGAATCTGCCGTCGGAGACCCCACTGAAAGTGGCCGTCTCGGTCCGGGGCAGTACCCAGCCGTTCTGGGGCAAGAACGACGTGTACTTCGGTCGATCCACGGGCGGCGGCACGGTCACCAAGTCCGTGTTCATCTACAACCAGCACTGACGCGCCAATTCTGACGACAAGCCAGAATCCTGCTGCCAAGTATGCGGCAGCAGGATTCCGGCTTGAATCGTCTTGCTCGGAGTCGGGGGCGATGGCGGCCGCCATCAAGACGGAGCTCGACCCGAATGGCCTGCTCAACCCCGGTGATCTGCTGTAGCCCGCGGGGCCGATGTATGCTGGCGGCTTGACCTGTCGGCGGGCGGCAGGGGGGTGAGGGCGTGTTCACCGTGCCCGCGTAGTCGTGTGAGCCCGCGTAGTTGTGTGAGGAGGACACCGTGACCGAGACGGAAACATCTGTCGACTCGGCCGCACGCACCTCCAGCGCGGGTTCGGGCCGGACGCTCTGGCATGTGCTGGGCCGGATGCCCCGGGGTTTCGCCGCGGTGATGCGGTATTTCGTCGCCCCCCGCTGGTGGGTGGAGATTCTGGTGCTCGGCGCCCTGTACGGGATCTATTCGATGATTCGCAACATGGCAGACGGCGATGTGGGCATCGCGTTCCGCAACGGTCGCGACATCCTGGCCTGGGAGGACGAGTTCGGGCTCGCGTTCGAACGCTGGCTCAACGAGTTCGTCAACGACACCCCGCCCGTCGCGGCGCTCAGCGCGCTCGAATACGCGTCGCTGCACTTCATCGTCACCCCGGGCGTACTGATCTGGCTGTTCGTGGCACATCGACACCGATACCGGCTGATGAGTTCGGTGCTGGTGCTGACCACGGGATTCGCGCTCGTCGGGTTCTACTCGATGCCCACCGCACCGCCGCGAATGCTCGCCGACGAACGGTTCGTCGACATCATGGCCAAGACCGGGTCGTGGGGCTGGTGGCCGGAGTCCGGCGCCCCGGGCTCGGATGCGGTGTCCAACCAGTTCGCCGCGATGCCGTCGCTGCACTGCGCCTGGGCCGCCTGGTGCGGCATAATGCTGGTGCACTTCGGACGTAGGCATTGGGTGCGGGTGCTCGGCTGCCTGTACCCGTTCACCACGTTCTTCGTGGTGATGGGCACTGGAAATCACTACCTCCTCGACGTCGTGGCCGGGCTGGCCACGCTCGCCGCGGGTGCGGCCGCCGCGTACGGGCTGCGCTATCTGTGGCGGCGATACCTGGATTCCCCGCTGAGCGGCATGAGCTGGCAGGAACTGTCCGGCGATGCGAAGCGAGCCACCCCGGAGTCGTGAGCACCCCCCTGCATCTGAGTCCCCGGTTCCGGCGGGCGTGGCTGCCGTTGGGGACGGCGGTGGTGGCGAGCATCGTGCTCCTTCTGGTCAGTCCGGCGCTGTCGGATCTGCAGGCGGCGCTAGCCCGTGAGGACGCCGCCCGGTCGGGTGTCGGGCTGGCCTACTGGTTCGGCTGGTACGGCGGCGTCTCGCCCGGCAGCTACTCGCTGATCGTCCCGAAGCTGTCGACGCTGATCGGTTCGCTCCCACTGCTGTGCGCGTCCACCATCGCCATCGCCGCGCTGGCGTACCCGTTGTCGCGACGCGCCGCGCACCCGACGATGCTGGCGTGGGCGATCGCCGCGACCGCGGTCCTCAACATGATGTCGGGACGTGTCGCGTTCGCGGTGGCCGCGGCGATCACGCTGGGCGGGGTGGTGCTGATCGCGCAGCGGATGCTGGTCGTCGGTGCGGCCGCCTTGGTGCTGGGTGGCTGCGCCAGCGCCCTGGCCCCGGCGTTCGTCGGGCTGGCAGTGGTGCCGTTCGTCGTCCGTTCGCTGCATGACGGTGGCCGGCTGGTGTGGCATCACACCGCCGCGATTCCCGACAAGGACCGGCCCGATGTCGCCAGGCCCGACCCGGCGTTGTGGGCGCTGCTGATCGGCGCGGCCGTGGGGGTGTTCGTTCCGTTCGCGCTGTTCGGCGCGCCGGGATCGCAGGTGTTCCCGGCGACGACGCTGTTCTGGTGTGTGCTGATCGGGATCGGCGCCTGGGTCGCTCTGCGACCTGGATCCGGGGATCCCGACGACGATCCGGGCCTCATCGGGAACGTCGTGCGCGAAACCGCCGTGTGGATCCCGCTGCTCGCGACGGCCATAGCGCTCGCGCTGTTCCTGATCCCGACGGGCGTCGGCTCCAACCTCAGCCGGTTCTTCTGTTTCGTCCTGCCGTGCCTGGTGCTGTTCTTCTCCCGCAGGCCGTGGCGGTTCCTGGCGCTCGCACTCGCCCCGGCTCTGGTCTACTCGGTGTTCGTGGCCGCCGCCGATCAGGTCGCCGCGGCCGACATCGACGACCCGGCGATCTCGTACGCACCGCTCGTCGAGCAGTTGGAGAAGATCCCGGGGATGGCCAACCACCGGGTCGAACTCGTCGACGCGGCCACCCACGCCGGATCGCACATGGTCGCCAAGACGGTGAAACTGGCACGCGGCTGGGAAAACCAGTCCGACGCCCGGTACAACCCGATCTTCTACGAGACCGATGCGCTCACCGCCGGCAGCTACCGGCTGTGGCTGTCGGACAACGCCGTCGCCTATGTGGCCGTGTCAGTTGCCCCGATGCGGCAGATGAAGGCCGAGGCCGAACTCGTCGAGTCGGGCTTGCCCTACCTGACGCGGACCTGGCGCAACGACGACTGGGCCCTGTACCGGGTGGCCGGTCCCACCGCGATCGTGCCCGAACCGCTCCGGTTGGTGGAGGAGTCGCCCTCGCAGATGGTGATTGAGGCGCCGGCGGCGGCGGCGTACGAGATCCGCATCCGGCCCAACCGGTACCTCACGGCCCGCGATGAGATCGATCCGGCGATCAGCGCGTGCGTCACCGCCACCGTCGACGGCTGGACGCAGGTCCGCACCCCGGCGTCGGGACGCTACGTCCTGGCCGGAGACTTCAGCTGGCGTGGGGTTTTCACGGGCGAGGCCTCACCGTGCGCGGAGAACTGAGGCCCGGACGCACGCGCCCCGCGTTGGCGGTGCCTCTCGAAGGGGCTACATACATCCTCCTGTTGGGCTGGCTCGTTGTTCGAGGTGCATTCAGACGGACACGCTCCGTTAGCGCTGTCACAACACTACTGTTTTCGGTAGTGTTGTGACATGGCTGCTGGCATGAGGTACCGGGAGATCGTGCGCGAGATCGCGCTCGATCACTACGGTTACGTCACGACCAGAGAGGCCGCCGACGCCGGCGTGCCCACGGTCGAACTGCCGAAGCTCGCCGCCCGTGGTGGACTCGTGAACGTCACCTATGGGCTTTACCGAGTGCCGGACATACCTTCGACCGCCTATGACCAGTTCGCTGAGGCGCTCCTGCGGGCGGGGGAGGGTGCCTACCTACATGGCGAGTCGGTGCTTGCCCTGTTCAGGCTCGCCGACGTGAATCCCCGAAAGATCAAGGTCGCCGTCCGCCGCCGTGCCCGTCCGAAGATGCCCCCATACATCGAGCTGACCCAGGTGAGGGGCGGTGTGCGCACAACGTTCTACGAGGGACTCGAAGCGCAGCCCATAGCTGATGCCATCCTTGAGTGCCGCGGTCGCATAGAGACCGAACACCTTCTGAGCGCCGCCAAACAGGCGCGCGGCGAGGGACTGCTGACGACGGCCGAGTGGCAGCGGGTGCGGAAGGGACTCCGGCCGTGAGCTACACCAACACACCTACGAATGTGCGCTCTCTGGAGCAGCGGATTCGCAACCTCGAAGGTGCCGACGGACTGGCGCTGCGGCGCCGGATCGCGATGGCACTGGTCGTCATCGGCCAGATGCTGCCCGAGGGCGCGATCAAAGGTGGAAGTGCGATGGCGCTTCGGTACGCGCGTGGCACCCGCTTCACGCAAGACCTCGACGCTGCACGGGTCCAGCCGCTCGCCCGATTCCGCAGCGACTTCGAAGAGTCGCTCGCCTCCGGGTGGGCCGGTTTCACCGGAAGGCTGGTCGAGAAGCCTGCCCCTCGTCCGCCGGCGGTGCCGACGGCATATGTCATGCAACCTTTCGACGTGAAACTCGACTACCGAGGCAGGCCGTGGTGCACGGTGAAGTTCGAGTTGGGGCACAACGAGATCGGTGATGCCAACGAGCCGGAGCACCGACTCGCGGCTGACCTTGCCGAACTCTTCACCGAAGTCGGGCTTGAAGCCCCGAAAGCGGTCCCCGTCATGCGCTCCGATCACCAGGTCGCGCAGAAGCTTCACGCCGTCTCTGGTGAGCGAAGTGAACGCGCCCGCGATCTCGTCGACCTGCAACTACTCGACAAGGGCGAGTACCTCGACCTCCCACAGGTGATTGCGACGTGCGTCCGACTCTTCGACTACCGGCGCCGGCAGACATGGCCGCCAAATATCGTTGTCGGTGCCAGGTGGGACACTCTCTACGCAGAAGCAGCGGAGACTCTAGAGATCGAAGCACGAGAGTGAATATTCCGAACTGATGCACGGTGCGAGTCTCCTTCGTGGCGCCTGATCGATCATAAATCGCCTTCCCGACTTTAATAAAATTCTCGTATAGTGAACTAGGGAATTGTCCGCCCATACTAACCTCAAAATTTCATGAGGTGGCCGTTGCCTGTTGAGTGGGCCCAGATGGTGGTCTGAGGACCGAATTCTGGGCCGGGGCCGTGTGGGGTGGTCCGAACG